>JALNZK010000010.1 GCA_023229365.1 Pseudomonadota bacterium
TTTGGGCATATTTGGCAAAATCTTCCTTGGTGAGCTTGCCATCATAAGCCACCAACTTGCCAGGATGAGCAAAATCAAAATTGCTTATTTCTGTGTTTTCAGGATCGCTGTAATCCGTGAAATAGATTTGTCCACACTTTGGACACACCAAAAAGTAGGTGTGATCGTGAGTATCGCCGTACTGGATTCCACCGCCAACGGAAGTGTGAGCCAGTAATTCCAGGTGCCCATCGCAACTCTGATACTCACCGGGTTTGACCTTTCCACACTCAATGTAAGCAACAGGATGTGGCATGATTATTATTCCTTTGTCATTTTGTTTTTCTGTTCGGCTTTCTTTTCGGCTAAAGCCTGCAACATTCCCATCATACGTTCGGGATATTCATGCATCCATTTTGTCAGTGCGTCCTGTGCCGCCTGTAGTCCTTGTTCCTTAAAAACTTTCTCGATTGTTGCCAATTCCAAGATATACGGAAAAGCAACCAAAGGAGAAAGGGTTGGAGCAATGCTTCTCAATCGTTGCATCCACACGGGATATGCAAGACGTTGAAGAAAACTATTTGGTTTGCTGCGAAAAGCTGCACGAACTAGCAATCCACAGGCCAAGCCATAGAGCAGCAAGCAACAGAATATCGTTGCGAGAATACCGGCGTGCCACCATAGGCATTGCTTCGGAATAACATGGAACACCACCAACAGTCCGACCACCAACAACGGCAGCCAAAACACACAGCGAACAATCAAGATTTTTCTGTTGTATTTTTCTTGGGGCGTCATGATTTTCTTTCTATAACCTGGGCCTTGATTATTTTACAATCAGGTCGAAAATGTTTGCACCATTCCTCTGCTGTGCATTCTGTATTGTCTATGGCAGGGTCAAACGAATGTGGTCGATGAAACACCCTACAATCAAAGTAGTCCATTTCTACCCGACCATCGGGATGAATAATTGCCCATCCTTCGGCTAGAGCCGGATGTTTTCGCTTCCAGCTTTCTTCATAAGCTGCAATCATTTCTTGGGTAAAATTTGCCATTTTAGTAGCACTCCATGACTCGTTGGGCTTGTTCTCTTGTTTTGTAATAGCCCGAGTATTGTCCTGTGTCTTGGTTTAGGGTTGATAATCTCCACTGTCCATCCAAATGGAGGTATTCTGTCACTATATCATCCCGTGCATGGTATCTTCTTATGTCATCTTCGGCTAATGCCTCAGCATCAATCCGACGAGTGACATAAAAGCCATGTCTTGGGTTTTCGTTGATTACGGGTTGATCGATGATTCTTATCATACAATCCCAATGTACAGGAAAACTATGTTATTGAAGGCTTTCGTTGTAAATCACCAACAACTTATCGCCATATTCCTTGCGAAGTTGGGCGGCTATTTCTGGGCTATATGGTCGATTTAACTCAGAATAAGTTCCTTCTTGTCCTTTCAGATGAAAACAAGTGTGCTTCTTGCACGCTTTTTTGATGTGGTGAAGCTCCACCAGATCGCAAATGAAAGTTTCTTCATCTGCCTTTACACTCCAAGCCTTCATTCCATAAGCGGCTGGATATTGTTTATCGGGTAGGCTGGCGATATGGGCGTGGACTTTTTCTCTGGCTTCCCGGCTTCCCCATTGATAGAGGGGTGTTCCGCCGTTTCCCTCATCAATGACAGTGGCTACATAGGCCCCATCCATCCAAAGTTCACAATAGAACCCCTCTCCCTCATGTCCCTTGTTCTTGTGAAACTTTTTGAGTTCAAATTTCGGCATGTCGTTCTCCTTTCAAACATCCAATGTACAGGAAAACTATCGCAGTCGTTTATTCCGACAATTTCATAAACTCAATGGATTTGTGGACTGTGACTTCGTTGCCTTGGTCATCCTCGAAATCAAACTCGAAACCGAAATCCCTATAGCCCGCCCACTTTAGTTTAATTTGTTCAGGCGATGGCTCTTCTTCCAGATCGTAATCGTTCTGGAATTTGTCACAACCAACGCAATCATCTTCGAGAAAAGTTTTTATGAATTCGGGTGTAATAAAATGCTCAACCACGTAATCACAAGCTTCTTGAAAGTGGTGAGTTTTGTCTTCGGGAATTGGAAAACAAATCCTTGCACCCAACAAATTAGGGTCTTCTCGATCAAAGGTCACTATTGCAAGTAATGTTTTCATATTGGTTTACACGGCAGAACTTTGGGCCAAATTGCCACTACACTTTCCCGCTTGATGGGAACTCTTCGCATGGCAATGTTGCCATCGGAAAAATAAAATTGAGCGGTGTCATCTGGAAACAATTCCACATAACGACACTCTTTGCTCTCAGGCGACGACTCACGCCATTCTGACATTACACATCATCCTCTTTATTGGGATTGGCTAATTTCCACAAGAAGGTGCCAACAAGAAATGTGGCACAACTAATGATAAGCAACCAATCTAATATGCCAGGATTTGTGGGGTTCATTTCAGGGCCTCAACGTCGGGCAGATCAGTGGGGGCATTGATAGGAAGAAAATAGCCTTTACCGCCCTCAGATTCCCACACAGATGCACCATTGCAGATATAGGCAAACCAGCGTGAATCTGGTTGCCCGGCTGCCATGACACGAAACACCTCTAGTCTTGGTTCTTCATGCAGCAAAGAATACTTTGTTTGCCAGCCACAAAACCAATACAATCCTTCTTTCTTCGGCCATTCAGTGGTCCATTTATTCGTCATTGTTGCAATGGCAGGTTCTTCCATCTGTTCGCTCTCCACAGTATTTACAATAATCCGCTTGAATTCTGCTCCATAGATCAAGCCGCTCCTCAGCAGACAAATGCTCTTGGAGAAAAATAATACGAGCAATGGCTTGTTCTAATTTAGTAAACATGACGACTGGGAGGAGAATGATTATCAAAATCCGGCACAAAGGCGGCTGGTTTTTGTGCATAAGTATATTCTTTTTTGCCGCAATGCACACAAGTTCTGCTCCATCGGGCACGGGAGGCATCCCTGTAGCCTTCGGGTTCAGGCCAGCAATCGGAGCCCTGTTTCAACAACTTCACGCCATAGGGTTCTCTAAAGCTTTCTGGGTCGTAGACTTCTTCGCCCCATTCATGTTGGCATCTGGTTTCTTCACGGCTAATTTCTTCCTGAAGTTGTTTCAACTCAGTTGCCAGAAGATCACGACGGGTTCTTTTTGCTTTGGTATCCATTGCAATCTCAATGTACAGGAAAACTATGGAAGCAAGTAATTATCCAACCACTCTGTCAACAATGCCAATTCCTCCAATCGGCTACGCAGGCACAAGATAGCATCGGTATTTGACGACGATGGACCGGACTTATAGTTTTGAGCATTGGCTTCAATCTCTTGTTTTGAGGTTAACAAGGATTGTTGGCGATCCAAAATATATTGCCTTAATTCTTTAGGATTCATTTTTTTCGGATTGTTTCAGGCATTACCCAATTTGTAATACAACGCTGGTTTCCGCACACTTTGCCATCGTATAAATCACTGCCACACATGGGACATTCGTTATCTCGATAGAGCCCCCATCGTCGTCGTTCGCCCGCTATGTTTTCAGCGGTGCTGCCCCAAGCAGAAGCGATTTCAGCATCCGTCTTCCCAGCTTGAAATTTTTGTATTAAAATGCGTAGAATTTCAGAGTGGTAAGATTCAAGCCCTTTAGGGATAGTCATTTGGTGGTGCCCCGATATTATAGCCCACAAAAGCAAGCACTATCACAACCAAAACCAATATGCCAGCAAATAAGTAGGTCATTTCTTTGTGCTTGCCCCGCCGCCCAAATTGCTTCCAACATCCATTAGGATTCCAATAATCAGGAGAATCCAATAACTGCCTGAAACTTGGCCAGCATTGTGAAAATAAATATACATCCACGCCATTGATGTATATGGGAGGCAAAGCCAACCCAAGAAAGCCACCAATGATGAGTCAAAGGCAGAATACCAATTTGTGACAATCCAAATGATAAACAAAGCGAGTCTCGGAAGACCAGCGATAATTGAAGCAAAAAGACAACAACCCATTTATTCACCTATTCTATTCCGTTGTGAAATCGTAAAAATCTAACGCATCTTTCAGCAAGCCCCAATGTGTTCCGTTGCTAATGCTCTTCACGGTTTCATCTACCCATGCTCCATCGGGGACATTGGGGATAAACACCGCAACTACTCTTTGTCCTGCTGCTTCCAATATCTTTTTCAAATCCGCCATAGCTTGGGCATCGGTGCAATCGTCCTTCAAGGTAAGCGTAATTCTTGCGGGTTCTGCAATTACCTTGAATCGCTCAAACACATCGGCATCTTGCATAAATCTGGTTGCAAAAGCATCGCCATAAATAGCAACACAACTTCGTTTACGCATGATTCACCATCCAACAAAACCCTTGATAGCCAACACAGACAATATGCCAACAACACCTATGACCAATACAAAGCAACCACTAAGATCAGCCCCCATGCCAGAGGATGACGGAGTAGCTTTGAAAATTGTTAGTCGCAAAATAATGCAGAGAATTACCACTGCAACAACTGCTAATACCCACAAAGGAATTATCATTGTTTTATCTTTTCTAGTTCTTGAAAGTGAGCAATGGCTTTGCTTATGTCATCAAATTGTTTTTCAATTTTTCCTTGTTTGACGACATATCGGCCATTTCTTTTGAATATTTTACTTTTGCCGATACAGCATTCATAGCCACCTTCGACTACTTCTCTGACTGCATCTAACACCATATCGCATCCTTTAAGCCTCAATTGGCGTCCACCAATGTCCCTCAAGTTCTGGGTCGTTGGCTATTTGTTCTTTTGTTGGTAGCTTCAATCGTTCTCGGAGTTCTCTCAATCGTTCTGCTATTTCATTTGGAGTTGGCAGGGGAACACTTTGAAAGTTTTGTCTACCCGATAAACAGCCGCAGCTTTTTGTTGGTTTATGTTTACTTGTAAGATTCGTGCCAGCCACTTCTTTCATGTTGCCGCAATCACACTCACACAGATACATAATCGAATTGTTGGTTGGATGATAGCCTGCCTTTTTCCTAACAACCAACATTCCAAATCGTTTGGTGACTAAGCTCTCTTTCATAGACGACCCAAAAAGCTTTTAATTTGATTGATGGCAATCGTGGTTGCCGTAAAGCCCGCAGCAAAAGAGGCAGCTTTAGCAAGTGTGTTCTGCTCGGGTGTTTGCTCTTGACCCATGATTTCTTTTTTTGTTCTGTCTATGGTAATCTCGACCAACTCCATAATTTCATCTTCATCATTTAGATTATAACTTACTTTACCATCGTAACCAACCACGCACCAAATTGGTACACCCTCATACATAACCACGATGAAGTCATGGTATACATCAGGGGGAAATGGATCGCCAGGAGTCCAAGGGACAGGTCGAAGGGAAGGGTCAAGTGCCTCTCTTCTTAGCACTTCTTCTTCATAAGGCGGCAAATTAACTGCCATCCACATGAGTTCTTCTTCATCCTCTATATTATATTTTAGTTCGCCATCGTAGATTACCTTTAATTCGACGGGCTCACCATTGAGCATGATGACGATACAATCATCATACACATCTGGAGGGGTAGGGTCTCCCTTCTTCCAAGGAATGGGTCGAGTTACGGGCTTGGGCCGGGCCTTACCACTACGAATTTCATCAGATTTCATAATCCACTCTCATTATACTTCAGATTGGCGGGTTGTAAACCTACCTTTTGCCAAATCCTGTATAATCTCTTCGAGAGATCGCTTTTTCAGTTGTAGGTGCAGCCTAAATGCTGGGATGTTTAATTCTTTCGCCCAATCAACCATTCTTTGCGTAATACCATTGCAAGTTATTGGCCTACCTCGTTTTGCTTTCCCTCGTTTTATTGGTTTGTCAAATTTTAGCATCAATTGTTTTTGATTGCTTTTGGTGACAAATCTCTTGGCAGCCTTTGGCATTACTTTTGGCTTTATTTTTACTCTTACTTTCTTGTATGTCAGCTTTCCATTAACGACAAAAGGCAAAGTCTCATACTTTTTAATAAAACTATTTTTTACAACAATGGGCAAAAGTGACAAAAACGGCAAATTTTTCAAACTGTTGTAAATCTGTTGCCTCGAAACCCTTAGTTCTTTTGACCACCTTTTCACGCTTTGTGTTTTTCCATCGAATGTTATTTGCCGCATTTGAATTCCTCCAACCAACCAATGTACAGGAAAACTATCTGTCCCGTAAAATGGACTCAAAAAACGACACAAATTTTTCTTCTCGTCTTGTGACTTTTCGATGGCACTTCTTACATAGTGTTATTCCATTTGTGGTGTCAAACATTCGTGATGGACAGGCGGCGAATGTATGAATGTGGTGAGCGTTTAAGTATCCCCCACGCTTGTTGCATTTTTGGCAGGTGTGATCGTCCCGTTTGAAAACCGCAATCCTCCACTCATCCATTTCTTTGGAGTATCGCAAACTTCTGTTTTTGTCTTTTAGTTTTGTTCTGTCTTTTATCCATTGTGGATGATTGATTCCGACATTGTGGGCCACAGCACATTTCCGAGAACAAAATTGTTTGCTTGAACCTCGCTCTTTGCTGTGAAAACTAACGCTTTTGGCTCTTTCAAATCGTATGCCACAATGAGCACAAGTAAAATTATCTCTATTACGCTTGCCTAACCCCATGCACTTCTGCGAACAATATGACCTGCTTCTATAGCCGACAATCTTCTTGCCACATATTTTGCAAAAATCAATTTGTGCAGAGTTTTTGTAATTTGATGCCCGCTCACCACGCAAATTTTTACTTGCCCATTCTCCGCTACACTTTCTTGAACAAAATCTTTTGCGTTCTGCTTTTCTTACATAAATTTCTACTCCACAATTTTCACATAATTTTGCAGAACCAGTTTTTGGGTTAAGTCTCCACCCAGTTTTTTCTTTATATTCGTTAAAACATTTTCTGCAACAAAATACCTTATCGCCAATCTCGCTTGGTTTTCTTTTGAAAGTTTTGTTGCAATTATTACATGAAACAATCATTTGCCTCCAAGGTGTTGTATATTATCTATATATGTTTCTCCTCTCAATTTTTATTTGATTTGTTTCTTTTTTCTTTTAATTCATCTAACGTCATGCAGTGATTGGCTTTAAGAGAGTTACAAACACTGCACAAAAGCTGAGTATTGTCGGCCTTCGTCTGACCTCCTTTAGATTTAGGAACAATATGATCGCAAGTGAGCATCACTTCCTTTTGCCCATTCATGCCGTACATATTCAGGTGTGGCGGCTTGCATCCACTGTGTTCGAGCCAGAAGTGGGTGGCTTTCAATCCACAACAGGCACACTCTTGGGATCGTCCCAACAAGAGCATCCTTTGGTTTTTCATCGGCACCCAAATCAGCTTACTATTAGCCCAGACTTTCCATCTCGACTTGCCGATATGTTTGAGAACTTCCTCTAGTTTCAACCTTCTCAGCCTCTTCATTCCGTTAGGGCTGACAAGCTTCATTTTCTTCAGAATATCTGATAATATTCTGGCATCAAATGTTACGTTATTGTGAGGTCGAAAGAGGGGATGTTTGTTAATATAAATTATTCCAAGGCTTACCTTGGCTGCCCATACTTCAATACCTTCTTTTGTGTTTGTAAATTTTAACATTATTTTATAGTGGTTTCCGCATATATCCAGCAAAAGATGATAATATCAATGGTGAAAATAACCGCAAAAAGAAGATATTGCAAAATTGGCAAAGGCTTGCTTTTGGGCTCTTCGTCAAGCTCATCTTCAGGTTCTGTTGGTGTGAGCAGAAAATCGTCGTCCATTTCTTACCTCATGCAAAAAAACCAAACAGTGAGAATTGCTATGCCCTGAAAAAAACATCGTTCAAAGCAAGACTCCCATTGATTTGGTTTGTCGCCAACAAAGAGCGAGGGCCGAGTGAGGCAATACAACACATTGCCAACACTAAGCCCAGCCCAAACCAAGAAACAATTCATGAACATTTATTTTTCCTCTCAAGTAAAGCCCAAACAAGACCAACCGCAAGAGCTTGAAAAAAGGAACGTTCTGCGGCTGTTTCCCAGTTGCACAAGGAAAAACAGGCACACAAAAAATTTCCTGCCGCCAATGATGCCCAAACAGCCAAATGGCTCATTTTAATTACTTTCTGCAATGGCGTGACAAACCCTGTCAACGTCCTTTTTGTTGATTGCCAGCACCATCAAGGGGACATTCTGAATCCAATCGCCGCCAATGACAACGGCGTGACGACCGACCGTATCCACAATCTCCAAATCAAGAGTTTCCTCAGTTTCGGTGAGAATGTTGGCTCGAAATTCATAGCCCTCTGGAAATTGAATTGTGGATTGCTTGCTATCCCTGTGGATGACAGCACCCTCCCAGGGTAGCATGAATCGCATTCGCATGTTGGTTTTTAGGCTCATTATTTTTTCCTCCACACACCCAATGTACAGGAAAACTATTCGTCTGGGTGAAATTCGCTGCCCAAAGCACATAGCAGACAAGACATAACTACTTTGAGGGGTTTGTCAGAAAGAGGAATAGGAAGATACAAGAGGAGTAAGTCTACAATGCGAAGGCAGACCCCAGCATCTTCACAATACTTCCACTGAATGGGGGGCAAGGTTCTGCCGCCAATATCGTTGAACGCCAATTCGCCACCATCCCCATCTTCAGCATTTGGCGGCTCTCCAAACGCTGTCATCAACCTAATTAAAACAAGGAGGGGCTGAACTTTTTTGCGTTGCCACCACCTTTTTTTTTGCACTTCTTGTACCGTGGCATCGATTCTCTCCAACATATCTATGAATTCTACCCGATTCACATAGATACCGTTGTTGGTTTTGACGCACATTATTGGAAAACCTTGAGGAAATTCATCCATTTTATGCTCCATTTATGCAAACAAATCACTTATGCCCAGCAAATCCTGCATAGCTTTTTGAAGGTCATCTTTGCCGTCCGCATAACCAGCCGAATATCGATCTTTGGTCAAATCCGTCAACAACTCGCAAAACTGTTCGGGCGTCAAATGTTTTAGAATAAATTTTAATGCAACAGTGGCAACATCGGTAGCCCCCTCTGTCTGTGCGAACAACTCTTCATCGCCAACCAAATAAATGCCAAGTTTTTTCAACTCAACAACGGCTATTTTTTTATCATCGGCATCAGTACCCACTGAAAGGTAATAATCGTCATTTTCCAATACCTTTGTAGCACCATAGCCCTTGCCCGAATAAAACCGCAATTCAATCATTGCTGCTCTTTCTTTTGTTTTCTGATTTCCTTTCTGTCGATGTAATCTTTCAAACTTACAACAATCGATACGGGAAATCCTTTTTTGTGTTGTTTTGCCTTATATTGCTCTTTGTTTTTAATCTTCATCATCTTCCTCCGGTGGATCAGCGAATTCTTCATGGGAGCAGAGTAATGCTGGACCCACAACACAATCATTCATAGATATGCCTGCCATTGCTCCGTGGAAGGTCGCTAATTCGTTGTAGGGAAAGCCTCTGCTTTTTCCATCCTCATTGACCAACAACACTCTACCATCGGGCAAATAAAGTGGTTCAATGTAACCATCAACTGCGGCTTGCATCTCTGCTAGTGTGAATTGTTTTCCACTTTTAGGAAGAATTGTTTCTTGTGTTCCATCTGTTTTATAAAGTATTGCCATTTTTATCTTCCATTCTTTTCACACGGGCTTTATCCGCACGCTTCAAAGTACGTCGAGTCGCAGCCTTGCTTTGTTTAGATTTTGTATATCCACGGCATTCTCCCGACTTGCCAGCCAACTTGCCACAAGCACTACGCCGACCCTCAGCCTGAATGTCGGCAACATCAGGACACTCAGTTAATTTTATTGTTTTGTAAGGTTTCATTATCCTGGGTACTTTGATGGGTCTTTGCCATAAGTATTCTCGAACTGAATCTTGCCATCCTTTTTATGGACAACCAATTGTGTCAAATCGCCATTTGCTTCGTGGGCAGTGCGGGCACACTCTCTGCCCTCTGCCACGGCATCAGCCTTGACGGGCCAACAATACTTTTGGAATTTGTTGGGATAGGTCAGCACCCAACCATTTGATTTCTTGTTCCACTCCACACGGTAAATCAATCGCTTTGTTTTCTTAGCCACGGCTTGCTCCTTTGATTAGTTTTTTGTTTAGTGCCTTTTCGATGGGCAGTCTTTCCAGACGTTTATAAATTGTAACCCTACATACTTGCAGTTTTTTTGCCCACCCTGCGATAGTAAGTGTTTGTCCCTTAAATGTCACCATCTTTGTGGTACGCTTGCATTGCTGCTCTTTCTTTGGTTTTATTCTCTTGCCAAAAGACATTACCTCTTCCAAAGAATATTTCTGCAAACGGTGCCCGAACGTAGATAAACCAATTCCCAATTCTTCACACCACTGAGAACGACTTTGAGTTTTCCCATTAAATGTTATGAGCATTGGCTTCTTGCCGACACTGTTACGCAACTTGCCACAAGTCATTGCCACATCCAAAGAATATGCTTGCAAACGCTTGTATAGCGTCACGGGAGCAACGTGGAGTTCTTCTGCCCATTCCGCTACGCTTTGTGTTTTTCCGTTGAAGGTTATTGGCTTAGTACGAGGCATGTTTCAATCCCCGTTTGTCCAATTCTTTTCGTCCAGCCTCAGTAATAATATACCCCCTACTATCGACTGCCACAAGGGCGGGTTGATCTTCAACAGACACCAGCATGGGGGGCATAATAAACTCTTGCAATTCTTCGGGTTGCACCCCAGCGACATAGCACAATCGATTTTTGGAAACAGCCTCTTGTCCCAATGCAGTGAGGATAGCCACTTGTTGTTTGCTCATGCCATGTTCGTCAATGCCGTGCTGTCTAGCAACTTTGATAACAATTTCCTTCCAGGTGTGTCCACCATTCATTTTTCTTTCCAGTTCGACATCTTCAGCGAATGGCAAGACTTCTCTGGGGATACGACCACCGTATTTGGTAACTAATTGGCATTTTTCCATATCCCAGTCTGGATAGTTCAATTTTACAATTTGTGCAATCTCAGCCTGGGTGTAGGGATTGAGTGTAATTTTGGCAAATCGAGTATCAAAAGCGGGGTTCAATCGCCCACGCTCTGTGGTAGCGATAATCCAAAAAACATGCTGGCAATCGACCTTCCATCCTTTCTCTGTGACCATCTCCCGATCTTTTGGTTCAGTGGCTTTGAGCAAGGCTTGCACAAGTCTATCTCTCAGCAAATGTACCTCATCAATGAAAACCACCATTGGAGGCAGAGAAAAATAACGACTTCCCTCTTCCCCAATTTCTTCTAGTTCAAGGGTGGAATTACCAGCGATGGTATGTTCGCAGACATTGGCCACGGCGGTCAAAACATCATTGACTGATTCAATTGTTTGAGGCTGAATTTCCACCAATGGCAACATAATGGCTTGAGCAATCGTGCGGGCAACGGTGGTTTTGCCTGTGCCGGGACCACCAATAAGAGCTATATTGCGAGTGGGGTGTTTTTTGACTACACAAGACCCATCGCAACAATGATTTTCAAACTGAAGCATTCCGTAAAGAATGCGACCGACACGGCTTAGGGCATCTTTGTTGCCGATCAGGGCACGGGAATAGGCAGCAGGGTTATCGGGATTACAATAAGCCCTTATGGCGTCTTCCGGCATTACATTGAAAGCAAGATGTTGTTGGTTCATGGTTTCCTTCCTCCACAACACCAATGTACAGGAAAACTATCCTCCCATGTGGAATTGTACGCCGAAGTCCAAAAACCTGTCTATGGCTGCTTTTGCCAAATTAATGGAATAGAATGGTTCTTGGATACAATCGCAATCCCCAACTTCTGAGATTAAATAAAATCCATCTTGTTTGTGAATTGTATATCCCCGATAAACGGCTTCTTGTTCGTTTGTTGGGGCCAATTTCTTCATCAGTTCCTCAATCAAATCAGCAGCATCCCGTTCTACACAAGGATTCATAGATGCTTCACCAACTTGATCTGGCGAATAGTTCTGCTCAAGCCAATTTGCCCGCTCTCGCAAAGCAATTACGGTTGCTGTTTCGATTGTCCACATTTCAACCTCCCTACTCACCCAATGTACAGGAAAACTATTACCGATGAAGTGCGGCTAACAACCCGTCCGTTGGATCAGCTTCATAATCGACATTGAGGCTGCCATATTGTCGGGCCAATTCATCAATATAAGCAATGGCGTTAGGGGCAGTAGCGGGGATGCGTCCCACTTCTTTTCCGTCGTGTCGGCACACACAAATTGTTTTATATGGGTCTAATTGTTCGCTCATATTCCAAGCTCCCTTACTAGATCGGCGTTTTCCTCTCTCCATTTCTTTACGGCTTCTTTATATTTTCTTTCTTCTTCCGCAATCAATGGGGCAAACAATTCATCCAATCTTGCTTTCTCAGCCGCCTCAGCCTCTTGCTCTTCGGGAGTGGGTGGCTCTTTTGGTTGAGAGCCGCAACCCAGCCAATTATACAGAAAGTTCTGGTTGCACTCCATTTTGCTCCTCCATCACATAATCAATCACATTCCAGGGATAAATTGTCCCCTTGATTGGTCCTAACCCACGAATTGGATCATCGATCAATTTGAGGAATCCTTCCACACTCAACAGGTCTTGGCAATCCCCATGCTTTACCGCTTGGTATTGATTTACCCTTATGACAAAGGGGAGAACCTTTGCTGTTGCCTCTGCTCTTTTCTTTTTATATTCTTCAGTGGTCATACAGCCTCAATGTAAATCTTATTGATTTCTTGAATACCATTGAGATAACCATCCCGCATAAATTTTCCGTGATCGTCGTCACCCAAAACATCTTGCGGTTGTAAATACTCTGCAAAGCTTTGTAGAGCAACATGGATAGTCATAGCTTGTCCAGTTGTTAGCTCAACACCATTGATGGTAATTTTTGGAAAATTTAGCATTATTCTACTTTCACAGGGATTGATACATACCAATTAAAATCAGCAGCAGTAATCCAATGGTAATCCATTACCAACTTATCGTTTCCGCCAACTACCTTGGTAACAAAGATGGTGGCTATTTTGTTTTCTCCAATTGGACCTTGGCACATACTGAATTCTGCTTCGATATATGTGCCTTCGTGAAGGGTGTTAAATACCGCCCTGTCCTTCTTTCGGTCGTAATGAGAAACCTTGGTTGTTCGCTTGACAAAAAGCCTAAGCATATCGCTCTTGCAAAGCTGACCTAATTTGCAAGTTATGGTTCGTTGGCTACCGGGCTTACCATTATGGACTGGCATTTTTTTACCTCAAACAGCGTGCCCGCCATAATGACCAAGACCAATGCCACAATAACCGGGCTCTCCCGATTCTTCCAACTCTGCCAAGCACTGATGCTTCTCCATCAACTCAGCAAGTTCGATGGAATGCAAACCATTGTCGTTTTCTTGCAAATTAGCTTTAATTCGCAAGAGTTTCCAACAGGCATTCAAAGCATCAACGAAATCTTTGTGAGTGTAAACACATGCCATGATTTATTGGGGCGGTTGCTCTGTAGCAGCAGCCGCAAATTCGGGTGTTACTTTCTTGAACTTATATTTTCTACAATCCAGAACGTAGGTGCCCAGGTGGCTCCATCGGCGTTGTGGATTCCAGGGGCGAATTGCCACGAATGGCAAATCAACCCCTGTAATTTTCCACACAATTTCTGGGTAGAAGGTGTTTGCCGGAATTGCTACGACAGTGTTACCACCCTCTATACTATATTCGTTCCGATATTCGGCAGGTGGTTCTTCAACCACCATGACAATTTCACCGACTTCAAAATCATCTTCACGAAGATAGAGCCCCATTATGCAGCCTCCGGTTTACGGACCAGTTGAGCAAGCACTTTCTTTTTAATTCTTTCGAGGGCAACGGCGGGAGCCCTACGGCTTTTGCCGAAATTCCTTGCGACTTCGGATTGCCAGCCATAGTGACCGCTCAAATACCCATCCATTACTGCCTTTTCCCAATCACTAAAAGTAGTGGCATTGATTGCTCTCTGCTGTTCGGGATCGAGAGTTTCGGCAGGACGATAATGAGCAACAGTTGCAGCGAGAACGGTGTAATCATCGTTGCGTTCTGCTCCGTTGCTTTTTCTGCTTTTATACATATATGCAACATCCGTAGCGGAGTGCATTTCTGTCATGCACGCTTGAAGCCGATTGCGTTGCTTGTCCGTAAGTTTCATGGTGTCAAGAACACCACTCATGCTCAATTCGGTATTCTGCGACACAGCCTCTTCATAGCGTTGGTACAGTCTACGCAGGCTCTTGGGCCAAGGATAGTTATTGTGTGTCTTGTTGATAGCGACACCAATTCGATGGTTGACGCAATAGTGGCAGTAGGTGGAAAACTTATTTCTTCCATCATAGCCATAAATGGCATCCAACACACCCAAATAACCTTCGGCTTCCAAATCCTCTGCTTCGACATAGCAAGTGCCCTTGACACCCCTATATCGACGGTTAGCCAATGCTCCGACCATCTTGGTGAAAGCGAAGATTATTTCCTCTTCCTTGGCTTGAACGGCGAGAATTCTATTCACAGCCTGTTGGGGAATTTTCAACCCATACAACTCCATCGGGCAGTTGAACAAGGCACAGAATTTTTGAACCTGAAAGAATTCCCGTCGCAAACGCCGACATGAATAGCGTTTGAAGGGATTGCCGCTAACGGTTCGTAGGTGCCGCTGAATTCTGGCGTGCAAAGCCTTCATCGTTTGGCGTCCCCTCACAAGGACAGCCATAACGGCTTCGGCTTTTTTCAAAGGAATTGATGGCAACTGGAACTGTTTTTGTTTTCGCATAGTGATCTCCTTTCACCAATCCCAATGTACAGGAAAAGTCAAAATCTGCAACCATTCCCCGAATATCTTTATACCTACGTTTGCGAGAATAAACAGACCTATTTTTTTCGATGTAGTCTATTGCCCCTGGAATATCCGTCTTAGCCATATTAACAACAAACCGCTTGAAGTCACCAAAATCCGCAATCCTTACCTCTGTACGGGGGTCAAACGGTGTCACCCATCCAATATCAAAATTGGGGGTATTATATCTTGTGTAAGTTGATTCCTTGATAAAGTATTCGCTCTCATCAAGGTAATCTCGGACACCACTTAGCCAAATTGATCCTACCCGATGGTGTCCATCATGGATCGCCAGCGTACCATCATCCCCAAACCGCACTAGAACAATTATTTCTGACCTATCTTTGTGCTGTTGAATAATTTCTGGTGTGTAGATGCCGCCCGATCTAACAAATTCAACCATTGATGCAAAATCAACTGCGGGTCGAAGCCCATCCTGCATTACCAGCAATTTTTCTATTTTCATTCTATTTCCCCAAATTCATCATACCAATTCCCTTCCAAATAATCAGCCACCCCTGAAATAGTAGCAATCTTATCGGGATGGTAGTTTTTTGGAAACAACTCCCAACCATTTGTTTGGAGGGCTTGTTCGACTG
Source organism: Pseudomonadota bacterium (assembly GCA_023229365.1). Classification (NCBI taxonomy): domain Bacteria; kingdom Pseudomonadati; phylum Pseudomonadota; species Pseudomonadota bacterium. The sequence goes on from JALNZK010000010.1 coordinate 15,502, forward strand.
CGGGCGAGAAACCATCACAAACAGCCCTAAACAACTGTTCGTAAATCCATTGATGAAACTCTTCATCGTTGTCATCAGGAATGACAATGTTCTCTGAGCCACATTCGGAACAATAATGTTTAGTAGTTGAATTGTCAAATGCTTTGCATTTTTCGTTGGGACAGGCGAGATAGATGGGTGCCTCTTCTTTATAGGCTACGTGCAGATCATCAGTCAATTTCTTGACAATTCCCAGTGGTGTAAATATCGCTGGCAAATCCAACACAACGGGGACACAAGCAATTTCTTGATCCTCATGCCGACCCCAACGAAACAGGCAAAGATACCGCATTTTTATTTTCCTTTCTTTTTGCCCTTCTTTTTGGTCTTTTTAGTTTTCTTGGGGACGGCCTCTTTTTTCTTTATATCATCTTCGCTCTGACCTGTCATCCAACAATAACGATGCAGGCTGGTGTCTTCGTCTTTGCGTTCTTGACAATGCTCTTTCAAGACACCTTGAATTTTCTCCACCGAGATTTGTTCGGCACCCTTTTTCTTGTTGTGTGCTTCCAGGGCCTTCACAATCGCTTGATGCTGATGCTCGTAATGAAGATGCGAGCCACAGACACGGAAGGTAATGACAAGCCTTTCTTCCAAGGAAAGCCTTCTGCCCTGCACCGATTTGAACATTTCAAATAGGTCTTTGAGATTGGGCTTATCCTTGTTGTATTTTGGCACCCGCCAATCATGGTGAAGATTTTGATTCATCCAAATATAATTGACTACATCTTCATCATAAGTTACTACTTTTTCAGCCAAATGATGAAGGAAATATGCAGCCAGAAAATCACTGTCGGCTGAAAAGACTCTGTAACAGAGTCCCCAAATTTTTGCCAACAAATCACGCACCTTTACAAATCTGTCAGCAAATTCATCGTGATAACGATTGATGCGATAGAAGGCAGATTCTACCAACACAAAAATCTTGACATAGGTTTCTGAATTGAGGGAGCCCGTGCCATAAATGGAACATTCGGCGTCTCGCAGGACAGTTTCGATGGTGGGTCGGAAATCACAAACATAATCAAACAACAACTCCCGCTCAGATTTTTCTTCCCTCGGCTTATCTTTCCTCGACCAATCATCTTTTTCCTTGGCACCACATTCCACCTGATTATCGATGAAATTATTATAAATGGCGGCAGGGAATATCCCATGCGAGGGACTGGGCTCAAGAAACTCCGATCCACCCACGGTTGAGCCCATAATCCAAAACAATCCATTAGAGGAAGTGCTTAGCATGGCGGGCCAAAGCTGTGACAGATACTTGCACATCAGGGAATCAGAACCCTTTTCTTCAAGGTCGATCCCGATGTTTGTCAATTCTTTTACGGTTTCGCACAAACCATAAAAGCGTTCTTCATTGCTCAAGCCCATGATTTTTCCCCTAGTCCAAGGTTTCTTCTTCAATGTCGGCAAGGTTCACTGCCGCCAATTTAATTTGAGTTTCAACATCTTCCAATTCCTCTTCATCAGCAACTTTGGAAGGTTTGGGTTGCGGAAGAATAATGGGAACTGGCATTCTTGGGGCCGGAAGTTCACCTTCCTGTATTTTGACATATCCCATTGATTGGATGTGGCTCACTGCCAATCGGTGTTCTTCGCTGTCAAGATCATAGAACTGCCGAACAAAATACTTTAATGCACTGGGGCTAAAATGCAAGCCCTTAGCGTGCCCAGCCTGAATTACTTTTTCAGCCCAAATGATTACAGTTTCTTGCTCAGTGCCCAACAATTTTGCAGGACAATCCCCAGCAGGAGCCATAATATTGATGCAACGACAACCACACATTTGCATTGATTGGCTGGCTTCTACATCGCACAATATGGGTATGTCCCATCGGCTTTTGGGTTTCGCCGGTTCAATTGCGGGTACGGGTGCGGGTGCAACTGATTCTGCCACTTCGGGCTTATCGGTTGCCACGGGCTTAGTCACAACAGGCTTGGGGGCACCAGTGCCAGGGCGACCACGCTTTCCCTTTTGGGTTTTGACTGGGATGCCCCAACTGGTAATACGAAGTCCAACTACTGACGGTTGGATAGGATGCTCTGCTCCGACATTGTAGGCGGCGGCAACATGAGCATGGAGAGCAGACAAACCAGGAAAGTGGTTGGTTTGCTCAGCCTCTTTGATGCAGCGTTCAAATTTCGCACGATCAACAGGAATTGCGGTTTTCATAGTTTTTCACTCCTTTGAAGACCCAATGTACAGGAAAACTATTGTTCGGCTTTTTTCAAGCACGACAAAATGCAATCAATGTCACCATCGTCAAATCCCGAATCACTCAGCAACCTGGAAAACAATTTTCGCTTCGACACAGTTACCGAAGCCTCGATTGCTTCCAATCCTACTACGCCGCCGATGCCTACGGGGATAAAGGGTTTTTCAGAGGGCTGAATAATATCGCACAACTTCAACGCCGCTTCGGTTTGTGCTTTTTCATCGGAAGCACCGGCAATTGTCCGAATGGCATCAATGAGCATGTTGACAGTTTGACTTTTATTCATTTAGAATCCCTTTCGGCAGAAAGCCATGATAACAACTTATTGTGCCATTGTAAATGCCCAAAACCATGAATTGGTCTTGCCTAAATTAACATTCTTGGCAAGACCCTTCTCTCTTCCAGATTGGTTCAATTTCTTTTTGCACCAATGCTAGCATTCGCTGCATTTTCGTGGTTTCGGTTACACCCAACCAATCCTCTAGTTGAGTGTAATAATCCTTTGGGGGAGTACCACCTAAAATTGGTTTGGGGAACGGCAAAGCATATCGCACTTCTGCCGCAGTATTAAAATGCCTGAGATTCATTCTCCTTGCGGCTTCAGCCTCTTCCCCCAAAACAGTGGGCAAGCCCTTTTTGTCGAGTTCAATTAGGGCTTGCCCAAATTCCCACAATTTAACAGCATAGTCTCGCTGACGGTTGACAACTTCATTGAGTTTAGCACATACGGCTTCAACCATCTGCATTTCTGATTGGGTGTATGCCACTACTTCTCTCCATTGGCAGCCCTATCGGCCTCTAGCCTCTTCTCCAACTCACCGCAACAATTGAGCAAGGGGAACGATTCCTCCACACTCTTGATGTTGGGGACTACGACCACTCCAGAAGTGGTAACGATAGCCTGCTTCTCTTCGCTGAAATGAATGTCTCGATACATGTTGAAGCTCCTTTCTAAAGCACCAATGTACAGGAAAACTATGATTTGTCGGCCCAGGCCCGCTTGCTGCCCAGAATCCAAGCACCAACAAGAAGGATAATCCAGGCAAACAGGCACGTATCATGCCACATTAGGCCACCAGCCCCGGCAGCCAACCAAACGAATCCAAAAAAGCGATAATAGTTCATGGCTCACTCCCTTTCACACCGCCAATGTACAGGAAAACTACTTTTTTGGCGGAATTGTGACGGGTTTTTGGCAAAGTGGGCAAGGTGCGGTCACGCCAGCAAATTTTTCTGCGACCGTGAAGCTTTTTCCACAACCAGGGCAAATTACAGCGATTGATGGCGGGCGTTTTGTAGGAAAGTGCATAGAATTATCCCTTCTTCCTTCATTATACTTCAGAAATAGCGGTTGTAAACCTGATAAATAGATAGACTTGACAAATATCTCAATTGAACTATAATTAAAAAGAAAAAAGGAACCATAATGGGCGATTGCAGAGTAGAAATACGACAGGGAAATAATAATGTGCTTTTGGTGGCACCCCATCTTGAAGAGGACAACACAGACTTCATTGCCGAATACATTGCCGAACAACTGGACGCTCATTATGTTGTCAACAAAGGATGGGAACGATCCAATGTTGTAGATTATCTAAATGATAAAGCGAATTGCAATGATTTAGATCAATTATTAGGCGATGATGTGGTTAAAGATGAATTTTTGCTTCCCATTGTGCGAACCGCAAATTTGGTACGCAGAGTCAGCGAAAATTTCTATGTTTTTATTATTCATGGATTTGGGGCTCCTGCCACGAAGAACAAATCTCCCGATATAGTCTTGGGTACAGGTGGCCCTGATCGACTCAGTTGCAAAGAATGGAAAAGAGATGTATTTGCTTATCTTCTCGGACAAAAGGGCGTTGACATAAGAGAAGGCACTGGTCGATTTGCCGGAAGAGCTAGAAGCAACCTTAATCAATTCTTTAAAAGAAAAACTGATTTATGGGAAAAAGATTCCCACATACACAGTTTTCAAATTGAGATTGAACATCAGTGGAGAAAAGACAGAGTTGTTGCCCGTGTAATGGCGGAAGCTTTGTATAAATCTATTGAGGAATTACTGCCGCACACCCAACAGCCAGCTAATTTTTCATATCCAATGTTACAGTATTCTTAATTATACTGCACATTGTGTTCCGCCCACAATCCAGAAAGTCGGCAGCTACCTTGTGCCACGGCCCGCATAGCATCCGTAGGGGTTTGTTCATGTTCCTCCCACGGCAACATTAGTGTTTTGTTTTCAATGACCACCGATGCCATTGTTTCCTTGGATGGCGAAGCATAATGCAAACTAATTACTTCCTTGTAGCCAGGAAAACCTTCCAAAGATTTATGATCTCGCAGCCACCCATCTATTTCTGATTTGTGCTTGACCTTAACTGCCCAACCCTCTGACAAAAAAGCATATTCATAAAGATCATCTTGGGCTATAAGTTGTCGCAAATAATAAGCCACTTGATCTTTGGCATTAACGAAGTCATCGCCAGCAATTCCCATGATGCCGATGCCCTGTTTGGTGTGGACAAACAACACTGGCATTAAATGTCCACTATCTTCGTAGTTGGACCTGGCTTTTTCTTTAATGAATGACAACATATCAAAAAGTTCGTTCATGTTTTTCTCCAAACAATCTGTGCAATCCCCACAAACAACCAACCAAAAGGATGCAGGCCCCCACAGCCAGCAGAACTTGCAGTGGTTCCATCACAAATGTAAAAATTGCACAGACAACACCTATCAAAACAAATGGCACGATTACCACAAGCACAAAAAACCATGCCAACAAATCAAGTATTTTCATAAACTTCCACTCCTTCACGATTAGCCGATTCTTGCTTCCAATATTCTTCTCTGTCCCTCATGATTTTTGAAATCTCGGGGTTGGCATCAATGACGCCACGGATGGTAGGAAACGATTCTGTTTCGATAATTTCTTGATCCCCAAACAACCAAGCCATCAAGCTAAGATACTTCCCCTTGCAAAACTTATAATTCATTATTGAAATTGATGGGTCCATAGCCATCATTGCAATCGCTGGGCGAGCAGCAGCATCAAATAAACAATATCTAGTAATTGCTGAGGCTGGGATAGTTCCCCGATAACAGCAATTGCCCATGCCCTCAATGGATTGCACCCACAAATGCCGCCATTGTTTCAGGCGGCGGCGAACATGCTTATGCACTACGGACAATTCCATCCCTGGTGGTCCCTGGTGCAAATACACTTGAGCAACAAAATCTTCATCTGGATATAGCAAGCCTTGATCCAGCAAATCGGAATCAATTTCGAGGATGAGGGATAGTTCGCCATCTTCGGCGGCATTCATAGCAAAGTAAAGTGGATAGGCAGTGGAAAGATAAACCATATCAGTCCTACTCGGATACTCAGCCCAAATGCTTTTACGCTTGCCACGGGGACGTATCCCATCGGCAAGGATTTTCTTTAGCAGTCGGCTGGTAGTTCCGTGGTAGAGCTTCATGGATATGAATCAAAACGAGTTTCTATGAATTGCTTAATCATTGATGGTGTCACACAGCCACGAAAACGTTCTTTATCTTGATCGTAAATATCCGGCACATACTTTTGTGCTGCTTCGATTTGTGCCAGAGTTTTTCCCACAAACAAATCCGTCATTTTAATTAGTTTGGTAATCTTGCAATCAGGAGTTCTGATTTTTACTCCATACTTTTTGATATGATAAGACCAATTGCCAGTAGGCAAATGAATAAGCCTATGCAATGGCTTTGGAATTTTCTTTTTCGAGGTTAGACGGCGTTTCATGGTATCTTTCAATTTCTGAAATAGCCCCACCACAAATTGCAGAAATGTATTTTTTCTTCAGATAAATAGCGGCGGCAAAACGATGATTTCCGTCATCAACTCTCAGGTTCCCATATCCAGGTATTCCAAAATCTATTTCTATTGGATAATTGTCTGAAAAATTACAGACAAACCACGCTATTCTTTGAAGGTGCTGCTCTCTTGAGCTTACGTCCCAAATGGAATCTTTAGGCTTTGGGGTTTCTGGTGTGATGAACTGTTTTTTCTTGATTGCATTTGCAATTTCTTCTCTTGTAATAGGTCGATCAACATTCACCCAAATGCAATCACGAAAAGGACTCCACTCTTGTTGCAATTTTTTTATATTGATTTTTATTGGTTTGCTATAATCTGTAACCATTCACTTAGTCCTTGGGCTTTCCCAATCGATCTAATGCCCACCACAGCAGGACAAGCAAAGGAAGAGACACTATGCTGACCACTATCATAAAAGGGGCAGCAATAAACGCTGCGATTACAACAATCACAAACAGTGATACAACAACCAATGCCAGATAATCTTTCATACTTTCTTTCATACTTCCCTCAGTTTTTCTCTCAGTTGAAAGTATTTTTCTGTCCATTCGGGGTCTTCGGGGCAGAACCCAAAACCATTTATGTCGCATTGGTGGAGCGTGCATAGTGGTCGTAAGTGGGGCGGAACTACACACTTGCCATCAGCCCCCAAAAACGGCAAAGTTTCATTGCCAGTGACTTCAATCACTACACCTTTTTCTTTGGCCATGTCCCGAGCCATATCGCAATACTCTGGTGAGCAGCACATGCCCATCCTTTTGCATTTCTGACGACATTTTTCCATCGTCAGATCGGCCATTTTCTGCCACAGTTGTATTTGATTTGCTTTTGCCATTATGAAACTTGATCGTACATGAATGTAAGTGCATTCCGTATGCCCAAAACATAAATGGGATCGGAAACATCTATTCCAAGACCAGAATGATTCAAAATCACACTTTCAATGGCTTGCATTGCAACTTTAAATTCAGCCGAAGAATCCCATTGAGCATAAATTTCCTGAATTTCTTTTATCAAATCTTCGGCATCTTTGTGTCGTTTTGCCCATTCTTCGCCGGTAGCCTCTACACGGGCCACAATATCTTCCATCCATTTTGGCAAACGATCATTCATATATCACCAATGTACAGGAAAACTATTTTGGTCGAAATGTGTTTTGCTCCAATATCTGGGTAATGATGGGCTGCATCTTGACGCCATTTACCTCTTGATCGACCAAACCGTTCAAGCACTCTATTAGGGCTTTATATTCATCCCTAGATAGTTCTAATTCTACCTCGAATGGACGCCTCATATTTCGCTCTGCCTCTGTCATTTCCTCATCGGCTATTGCATAACATTCGTGGTAGTCGTCAGTTTTCATCTTTGTTCGCAAATCAAGCAAATGGGCTCTAACTTGATCGTGGTCGCCAAATGGATAGCAAGTGCAGCCCATCAGAAAATTATTCCACTCCTCTTTGGGAACTTCGGGGAAGATTTCTTGCAAGGCTTCTGCACATTTTTTACACATTAGAATGTCCTCGGAAGTGGAATGGTGTTCACTCTTCCATCGGATTGCAGCCACACCTTGTCTTCGCCACAAACATATTGAGCGGCAAGTGTTTGCAGAGCAGTATTCATTTCTCTTTTGCCGGTGCTGACAAAAGTTTTATGCAGGTGTGTAATCGCTGCTGGCCATACTTCTTTACACATGTTTCTTTTCCCTTTGTGGCTTGCGTCGATGCTCTAATTCAATACTGACAATAAAAGCACCCATCGCCAAGATAACACCACCAACCAACATGGCTAAAAAAACATTCATCATTTGCTCCTTAGATGTAATGTTTGCCGTCAACATGCTGCCATTCCCCAGTAGGGCGAGGGTCATATTGATCGGCCAAATCGTGCAACTCCATTGCCAACGAACGATCTTTGCTCTTGTTGATTTTTTGTATGAGCCACAGTAGAAATTTTGTTGCTTTATATCGCATTTTATGGCCCTAAAGAATGAGCCCCCGGATAAGAACTATCCGGGGGCTCAATTGAATAGTTGATTATTCGTCGTCTTTGGGAGTGGTCATCTGTCCGAGAATATCGGCAGCACACTCAATCAGACGGCAATTCTTCTCTTCCAGGGAGCCATTGACGATCTTCGCTCCACGGTGGGAGAGAACTGGCTTGACCAACAGCTTGACCACGCTTTTCAGTTGGTCGAAGTTATCGCAGTAGGTGCAAGCCCGGTTGAGGAAACCACCCTTGACCGACACCAAGAAGCTGGTGGTAACGATCAAGGCTTCCCGCTCTTCATCGGTAAGATCGAGCGGCTTGTTCATCATAATGGCATAGATCAGCTTCTCGGCAGCGGCCTTGCCAACGGCGGTGGGCGGGAAGAATTCCTTGCCCTTTTTCTTGCCTTCCATCAATTCGGTGAGAGCGATGTATTTCTCTTCCCGAATGATGAATTCGTTGGCGACCAACTGCGTGGCTTTCGCAGCATTCAAGCCGCAGCGAACAAACTGGTCAACCATCTTTTTGGAGACGCTATCCCGGTCATCGTTTTCGTCATCGATTTCGGGAACTTGAACGGAAAACTTTTCCATGACCACGAACATGCCTTCCATGTCGGGGTGTCCGTTTTCATCGCTCACCTTGAGGGCGGGGTTGGCCGGTTGGCTCTTGGCTTCCCACATGGCCTTGAGGTAGAGATCGAAAATCTCATCGTCCAACATGGCCTTGGCATTCTTCAAATGCTCATCGAAATGATCGGCCAGAATCTTGGCGGGCACCCACACCCGAACCGCTTCAATCGCACTGGGAGTAAGCTCCAAGGTCGGACGATCCGACTTGTTGCTCTTAGCAGTGGGCTTTTTCTTTCCCTTCATTGCCGCCAGCAGATCGGCAGCACTGGGCGTAGGGGCATCGCTGGGACGCACCGGAGAAGGAATGGACAGAGCGGGTCCAGAAACGGTAGACGGAGCGGACGTAGTAGCAGTCTTGGCCTTCGCCATAACACACCTCCATTGGGGTTTTTGGGCTTTTCCCCTTGCCACAGTGGTGATTGAGGTTTTTACAACGGCTAACCTCTTGCCACCACCATTATACTTCAGAAACAGAGGTTGTAAACCAGATGGCTTTGAAAAATTTTTGGCGGCTTAAAATTGGATGCTGTGGCGTAATCCGCTAGGGATTGCCGAAGCAATGCTATGCTTGATGCGTTTCACAGCACCCAATTTTAAGCCTGATTCTTCACCAAACAAAATTGACGGGGACAAGCTTCGCAAAGGTTTTCATCACAGTAATGAGGGATATTGCAATCCTTGAGCATTGTAACGGTACAAAAGTGCCGATCTTCTTTCTCATCGCTGACCAGTATTGTTTTGCCCAATTTTCTCGATTGACAATTTTTATCCCAATTCGACAATGCCTGTTTAACTGCCTCCTTACTTTTTTTTGCTTCTGTTATTGTATCTAACTGCCCCGAAATTACCTTAAACGTAGCCATGTTGACTCCTGAGTTCCTTATAGTGAGAATCCTTAGCTCTTCCGTGCCAAACAGGATTCTGACAAAACTATAAAGAAAAGTCAACAGAAGACTTTCTTTTTGCTTAACTTTCGCTAACTTGTGATTGTTGCCTATGTTACAAAAAGTTTGGGCTCTTGAATTCAAGAGCCCAAACTTCGTAGATTACGCAGTTCACTCAACTCATGGCTCTACGGCAACACAGTCAGTTGTCGCAGTCATTTTGAACGCCCCAGCGGTCAATCCAGCAGCTTTGAGGGTTTTGGGTGTGACACGCACATTGCAGTGGCAATCCACAATATATTTGGCAATGGGCTGCGTGGATGTGGGCAAGTTGTTGGTAAGTACCAATTTGCCATTATCGGCGTAAGCATAGACCATATCACCGGGATTGAAACCACCAGCCCGCATGACTTCACAAGTCAGTCGCAAGCGATTCCATCGATCCACAGCTTTATGATCTGGGGAAACTGGGATCATTGGGGGAGTGATGACACTTGGGGAAGAAGTGACACCGGCTGAATTTGGAGAAGTGGCCGAGCCCGCAAACGCCAAGGCGGCAGGATTGACCCCATCCAAAGCAGGATTGGCATTCTTGGGAGCCGGGGCATCTTTGCGAGGCAGGGGGGTATAGGTCGTCACATCGTGAATAACGGGGTTAAAATAAACCAAGGCTACCAAATTACCACCCATCGGGCGAGTCGTTCGGTTCCACCCATTGCTGAGTGCTTCCGAATTTGCAGAACCCGCAACATCATCATGGATATTACGGTGCCGGGAAATGGGCAAACCTGCGGCTTTCTCCAAGGCTTGGACTTCCAGCGTCACGTCGAAAAGCGTGAACATGACGTTGTTGGCGACCTTATCGGCCACAACCTGCTCGATAAACTGTTGGGTGTTAGTGTTGCACATTTTTATTCTCCTTTCGAGGGGAATCAGGATATATGGCATAGGATATATCCTGTACTTGGGATATATCCTGCATCGTTTGTTACACCCATTATACTTCAGAAATGTCGGTTGTAAACTACAATACTCCCTGCCACAGATAAATTGCCAGCCCTATGATTCCTACAATCAAATAAGCTAGAGCTACTTTCCACATCCCAGCACAGAAAAGTATCATTGCAATAAAGATACAAGCAAAACCTATTGCTGAGAAACAACTAAAACCTTTTCTTTTTCTTTTCATGATCTCCCTGCCATGTTCTTTTTGATTGTTCGCTCGCACAAATCATAGGCAGATGATAATTTGTCGGCTGGAACACCATTTGGAAAAACACGAATGTTAAAAAATTCTTGCTGTTCTGGCGTGCATTGAGACAGAATTTCAGCAAGTTGTTGTCGTTGAAATTCTTCGGTCAAACCATCTAATGTGTTCATATTAAATCTTTCCAATGCTGTTTGTCTTTTCGGGCATAAGCTGCCTGCAATACCCGCTGCACTTCCTCAATGTTTTTTCCATCAAACGGAACAAGATTGGGATGAGAAAATGAGCAATTGTAATTATTTACCGGCATTATGACCAAACCACGTTTTCTGTGCTTCAGCCATGCATGGATATATTTTGGGTAATCATCCACTAAAACTCTACCGTAAACCTGTCCTTTTCCATGCCCGCATTCATCATCGCCAGTGATGTGAATCATGCAATCGCTGAGTTCACTCCAAAGACGCACACATTCAACTTTCTCGGTCCATACGTGGGGTTTATGATCTGGTCCTTTGGTGAGAATTTGAATTGTAAATCCGATTTTACGGCACATCGCCAAAACAACCCAATTAACTTGTAGACGAGGTAAATCCCTCCACCAGCCAGGACGCATTTTGATTAAATCCATTCTGGCTTTCATCCAGGGCTCATCAGCATCCCACAGATTTCCCAACGTCAAAGGATCGAGTTCACCAGGACTTTTCAACAACGCAAGATCACGACGCAATTGACCTTCATAATCAAAAAGCGTTTGATCCATATCGAACAATGCAATTTTATTTGACATTTAAATTCCTTTCTCTTTCGCCCACTTCAACCAAGCTTTTTCTTCTGCCTTTACATCAATTTTGACAAAACCATTTTCCATCGGATGATTTGGTCGCACACCTGTCAACTCCCATAAGAGGGCATAGAGTGCTACACTTCCGCCAGCACAACGAATCTCATTGATAATTGCGGGCACCGCTGATTCTCCAAGATCGATTATTTTCTTGTAGGTGGGTGCTTTTCGCATCATGTGCGTAAAAGACATATGAACCGTTTCATCCAAATACTCGACAATCAGTTTCTCAGGATCGGGAGATATGTGCGTGGCATAATAAACTCCACCCCCAAATGTAACCAAAGACATAATTATTAAAACACTAATAATCCACATAATTTTATCCTTTAAGCTATTTCGTTTCTCCAGCCTTTTCCAAAATGTTGTTCAATAATCTCTACTGAAATTATTTTTACACTATCGCAATTCTCACAAGGCTCTTGATTAAATTGTTCGTGTCCGCATTCCATACAAAAGAAAGTAAAAGGCCAAATAGATTCACCCTTTTGTATTTTTTCTAATTCATCAAGGGTTGGTTCTCGCCATTCACCACTGCTATAATCCATTTCCCCATCGTCTTCGCCATAGTAGCTTTGGCGGTATCGCCAAACAGGTATTCCTTCCCAAATCCACAATCCCGCAATTTCTGGATGGTCAATGCCGAGATCATCAAGAGTATTACTGCCGACACCTTCTATATCACATTCAATGCCCACTCCTTGATAGCTCATGATAATTGCTTTGCCACTAAAATCAGGCACAGCAATTAGCATTCGCTCAATGGGGTGATCCTTTTTATTTGTAGGAATAGCCTTGAATTCCATCAATTACCTTACTGTGCTGCATGTCCAAGGAAATCAGGGTCATAGGCACCCACCCATCGGAAAAATCCATCCAAAGGACCACCCACAATCGGCACTATAAATGGGCTTTGATTGGCTTTATCACTATAATACTGAAAACTTTTTCTAACAATATCAGTTTTGTCTAAATAAGTTTTATCTCCGTATATTTTCCTTTTTTCCTCAAATTGTGACATCAACTCATTATATTTGACCTGAGGAATAACTGTTACCTTGTCCTGTGGAATCACTCGGCAATTGTCGTGAATTTTGCGAAAGGAGCATTTTTTCACCCAATCCATAACTTCCTTCCAAGTCACTGTTTGTCCATTGGCCATTTGAATTGAAGGAGTATTGAGGTCAATTTCCTGCTCAATCGCCATGTCACAATGCTCTGGTCCCAATGACTGATATTTTCGAGTCAAACGACGGAAAATAGCAGCCCCATTTGCCACATCGGGGTTTTTGGTAAAATCAGTGGCATGAGGATAATCAGGAAGTATTAATTCAAAAACCCAAGCAGCAGAATCAAAAAAATTTAATTCACTGTTGCGACGAATGCGGCCCAAGAACTGCAACACATTCAACAACCCGGCGATTTCTCGAAATCCATAGCGGAAAGAAAAATCAATCCCTGTTTCCACACAAGAAGTTGCCACTACCACCCAATCGTCATCTGGATGGTCTTTAAGTCGCTCTTTAATTCGTTTCAAAATAACATCCCGATCCTCTGGTGCAAGTGCTGTAGATAAATGCTCCACAGAAACTCCTCGCCTCCGAAATTCCTTGGCAACCATTGCTGCGTTGCGAATGGTATTAAAGACCACTAATTTAGAGCCCTTGTGTGTCAAAATCAAATCACAAATTGATTTCAAACTATGCAGCCGAGAATCATATTTAATGGGCACTCTATTCTTTTCTTGCTGCAATGTTTCTTCCGATAACTCCGCAGGAATAATCGGATAAACCTCAGCATCGAATCCACTCAATTTTTTAATTGTCGGATGCTCCCACAATCGAATCATCGATCCCGAGGCGAAAGTCACCGAACAACCCATGTTTTCCACCAAGAATTTCAATTCATGCAACAAAATCGGCCACAGCACCAATGGAATAGAACCGTGAGATTCATCAATGATGATGTGGGAGCCCGCAAGATTAAAGTATTTGCGAAGCTTGCCCGTTTTTGCGGAAAGTAGTGTTTCCACAAATTGAACAGCCGTAGTGCAAACAATCGGGGATTCCCAAAGGGTGGCATATACTTTTTCAAAGAAGGAAACCTCTTGATCCAGCCCTTTAATATCTTGCTCCATTTGATGGTGATGCTCTCCAACCACCAGCCGTGAATGCTCGCCAGGAAGTGCAACCGCCCGGCGATATACATCTACGGTTTGCGTAATAATATTGCACTGCGGTGCAGCATAAATAATTTTTCTTGGATTGGTTAACAAGGCATACGCCAACATCGCTGTGGTTTTGCCGTTACCAACTTCCGAGGAACAATAAGTGAATGGATATTTCGCTGCACAGCGACAGGCATCATATACTTTTTGTTTAATCAAATTGCGGGTGGTTTTCTCGGAACTAGCTTGTAATTCAGCAATAAATTTGTCTAATAACACCAGTCGTTCTTTGGCCCTCAATGGAATCTCTTTTTCCACTACTTTATTTTTGTAATTTTTAGCGGTATCGTAGTGATCGGCATCAACCAAAATCGAAAGTGCCAAACGATAAAAACCATTTTCATTTGTTTTTCCGTTAACTATGTCGGTTTTAACTAATTTATGATGCAATTCTACTAACCGCTGCAAAATGCCATCTGTGTATTCCATCATTGTGCCTTTAAACGAAATGTGCGGGCAACGTTCCGCAAGAGTTTTGTGATCCCGCATGTCCGTATCAAAATTATCAAAACCATAATGATGAGATTGAATAAGTTTGGCAACCGCACGAAATTTGTCAACCATGTAGGCGGCTCCAGCATCAGTGTGATTGGGCATTTTGCACCCCCGATATTTTGGATCGCCTTGCAATACACCTTGGCAATTGGGGCAGAGTTTGCCCAAGTCATGGAGCAGGGCTGCCAACAATGTAATGACGGAGATTAACTGGAATTTATCAGGTGGCACATATGGCCTGATGGTTTCCAGGTTTTTAGCAACTTTGCCATACACTCCCTGAACATGGTCTACATACGTTTGTTCAGGAATTCCTTTGGCATCATCTTTGGAGTGAGCTAATGGTTGCATAATTAAAAAGCAAGCCCGGTGGCAATCCGGGCTTGTTGCAAAAAGTTATTTAACCAAGTCTTCGACACCATCCTCGACGGGGAAGGTGTAATCATCCAAGGAAGTCGATGGCGAAATGCCGATCTTGCTCTTGGGAGTGTAAGCATCCCAAAAAGCCAACTCATTGAAACTACCGAGTGGATTGGAATGAGCTTTCCAGTAAACATGCAACATATTCACTGAGCCAATCGGACGGGAAGCCGAAGGATTATAAGCGAAAATCAACGGCAACACCACCTTCAACACTTCGATATCTTCGGCAGAAGTGTTGGTCGCTGCCGCAATGTGCGAATTGACGCAAATGCGAGTTGTATAGAGAGCATGTTGCACGAATTTTTTCGCCAGCGGAGCAATGTCACCTTGGAGGTTGCTTAGGTTCTCATCCCTGAAGCAAGCCTTCTTTGTGATCGTTTGTTCAACAACATTCACCTGATTGATAGAAATGGCGGGGGTAATGGTGACGCATCCTGTTTTGAGATACCGAACCTTATCACCATCCCCGGATTTATCCTCAAACAAAGCACCGGCACCAAAAAGTCGAACGTCCACGAACTTCTCGCACATTGCAGCGGGATTTTCGTCAGCCAGTTTCTTCGCTTCATTTTTGGCCCTCACTGCTTCATCGCCGGTATAATCGCCGGGATGATAACTCGTTCCTCGCTTGATTGATTCCAAGACATGGAATCGCTCGGGATCGAATTTGAAACGCTCTTGCAGGGCCTTGAAAACCTCGGATTCATGGTCGGCAAAAATCGCCCGAATTTTTGCCTTAATTGACACATCAGAAATCAAACCGATCAAATCGCTCATTTGTCGTGGACCGCCTTCGGCATCGGGATTGCCGTTGGCATTGGCAAACCTGACTTCGATAATCCCCAAACCACACTGACGTTTAAAACTCATGACAAAAACTCCTTGTAAAAAATTTTTTGAGGGGTTGGTCAACCATTTGACAAACCCACCGCATAATCACAACATATTTTTTTTATCCACGTTTCTCACGAAACGACCGCCACTTCGGATTCAGCATCGGGAGGCTGTTCTTCCCCATTGATTTTCTTCTCGGGAACAAAATTGTATCCGGCTGCAAAAAGGAGCCGGTCTGAATCAGACATGATTGACGGCAGAGTTGCATTCGGCAGGGCTTCCATCAATGTTTGTAATGTTGACGACAAATCCCGGTACACACCCAGCAAATAACGATGCTTGCTGCTTTCGAGAGCCTTGAGTGTTGGCCAGAAAGCATTGATGAACTGAGAGTAACCACGTAGTGGATTGCGGGAAACGTTGTCCACAAACCGTTGACCAATGCGAAGTTTCGGGCAAGAGCCGGATGATCGATCTTGAAAGAACCAGTAGTACATCAGGTTTGCCGTTTGCATCAGTCTGCCCAGACAATAGGCCCAATGTTCCATAAAAGTCTCCTTTTTGAAATTTAATTTATGCAACACAATGTTGCACAATGGAATCAAGCGATATAGCTCGAACGGAAATTCATTTTTCTCGTAGTGATAGAGCATAAGGGGCACAATATTGACGGAGAGGAAATGCCCCATCTTTTGCACCACCGCAGGGCTGCCAAGGAACAATTCGTACATTTCTCGCAAATTAATTACATTACCCTTGTTCCCAACCGCTTTGCCCTTTTCAAAATGCCAATGACGATTCAAAGCATTGTAGGCGGTGCGAATATTAGGATGAATGTATTTCTGACGATAACGAAATTTGGGATTGCCGTTCAAAATCCCATCATGCCAGTCCTGAATGGCCTTCATCAATTCTGGCGAATTAATGGTTTGAGAATACTCAACCTGCGTTGGACCATTGCTGGGTCTGTGAAAAATAATAATTTGACCATTTAAATCCTTGTGAACCACCTCTTGAGCATGAATGGCATCCACAATTTTTTTCAACTCAGATTCATATTCGGATTCATCCAAACCCATCAGATTTTCATCAAAGCTATCGGCTTCCAGCAATGCACTCGCTGGCATGAGGGTTGTCAGAACGGTATATTGTTTTTTGTTATTCTTGCCGAGGGATACGGTATAATCGTACCAAATTCCTCGCTCAGCATGACCTTCTTTTGTGAAGTGCATTTTGTTATCGGGTCGCATAATAAATTGCAACACATCGTTGGCTTGACCATATGATGCAGCACCAATAGTACAGGCACTTCCTGAGTTCAATCCCCAACGAGCGTTGCAAGGAGTATCAGGGTTGCGAGAATAAAGTTTCAGATCATAACCGACTTTCACCTTTGTCAACTTCGTTTGATCCCAACCCGCTTCAGGACGACCAAAAACATCTTTCGCAGTCGATTTTTTATTGGCCTGTTGTTGTGCTTTTTGAAAATACTCATCCAATGCAGACTCAAAGCGTGCAGAAACGAAGCGTTGTTCACTATCTACATCGAAAGCAAGATAGCAAGACACGTTTTTCTTAGCAGGCTTTTTTTTGCCCTTTACTGGCTTATCTTCAGTCGGGGCGGTAAATTTTTCACTGTGCTTCAACAATTCATTCAGAAATTTGTCCGGGTCCATCTCCTTGAGAATTTTCGCCAAATCGAACAGCGGTTTTAGATTAGGATCATTGTGCTGAATAGTGCTGGCAAGGCTCTGAATAAACTTCCAACAACGGGTAATGGAAGCAAGTTGTTTTTCCCGAGAATCAGTTAAAACAAATTTACAAAGGGTGCGATTGAAATTATCTTGAAATAATTCGCAGCGTTCAGAAAGAACCACCGATTCTGGTGTGCCGACAATGCCATTTTCATCAAGCGTCACCAAAAAATGATGACCCTTTGGGTATTTTTTTAGTAATTGATAATGAGAGCGGGGAATTTCCATTCCCCAACTCTCCATACTCTGCACAAAACGCAGCAAATCATTTAGCATGATTGTTTCCTATTAGTGCCAGCTTGCCATCCCGCACCCCCGCCAAGCCCTCAATCCAATGAATAACCCCATTGCGGACTTCCACATTTTGCTTGGTGACTACATTCTCCCTAGATACCATTCCCCGCTGGTCAAAAACAGAAAAAAGCATTGTCGGCAGAATGACATTATAACGCTCTTCAACTGGGGAAATGCAAACTCCAACGTAATTGCAAAGATGTTCCTTTCGCCCCAAACATACTGGATGAAAATTCTGCCCCCTCATGAGGCGACGGAAAAACTGTTCTTGAAAAGAATGAGCACCATTAATTTCTTTATACTTCGGATGGGGATTGGTGCCATTGAAGGCAAGAGCCAAAATTTGAAAGCGGGGTCGTTCCAACACAGTTTCGTGCAATTGCGTGGCCACTTGCTTTTTGAAATTAGCTGGCTTGCGGCTAATAGAAAAACTGTTATAACTATACTTCGTCCAACGGGGAATTCCCGAAGCCCAACTATTGCCTTGCCAGCGTTGGCAAACAGCGGTGGCGACAATTTTTAGTGACACTCCACGCAAACGGCAGATGCTTTCGATCATACCAATTGCAGAACATGGAGGTGGAAACGGGTAACTTACGGCTTCGCTGCCTGTTGTCATGTCGGCATACATGCCAAGTGGGCCACCAACCTCAAAACCAATAGGATAGCCCAACTTACCATCAACCACCAATGGCGGAAAATAAGTCTTCATAGAATCCTCCAGGGATAAAGAAACTCAATCTTACTGCAAAGCCGTGCTTTTTCAATCCACGCTGCCTATGCAGCGATTTCACGAAGAATGTGATAGCTGAGAGCATTTCAATCCACGCTGATTTCAGCGTTTCCATGACGACTTGCTGATGATTCGGGTTTCAATCCACGCCGTTCTATAGCGATTTGATGCTCCTACAGGGGCACACAAGGCAACGTTATTTCAATCCACAGCGTCCCATTCCCATTATACTTCAGAAAGGATCGTTGTAAATCAAAAATCGACCAGCCCGCACCCGCCGTCGCCGGTATTTCAATCCACGCTGTCCATGCAGCGATTTATTCTTGGTTGATTGCGTTGCAAAATCGTCGTTTCAATCCACGCTGTGCAGCGATTTCGATGGAAAAAATATAGTTTTCAATCCACGCTGCCGCAGCGATTCATCGGGATGATGAAGGGAGCAAGCCATGCGGTTTTAATCCACGCTACCCTAGCGAATTCGACAATCGACTTTAGCCGGTATGGTTCTGCCGTTTCAATCCACGCTACCCTATGCAGCGAATTCGATGTAGTAATTCTTGAAAGCTGTCCGATTTCAATCCACGCTGCTGTGCAACGATTACAATCCGATAGTGGATGGTTCAGAATCATGTTTCAATCCACGCTGCCCAATGCAGCGATTTCAATGGGAGTTTATTAAAATCAGCCGATGTCCCCCAATATAGTTTCAATCCACGCTACCTGCGATTTCGATGTCCGCAGCGATTCTCACACGATCAGTTCTGTTTGGACTTGAAGCTGACATTTCAATCCACGCTGCCTATGCAGCGATTCTCACCAGGGCAGCAAGCCCGCCAGCATACGGCTCGACATAATGGTTTCAATCCACGCTGCCCTATGCAGCGATTTGTACGTGCGGTGAGATTGCCGATCATGTGGTTTCAATCCACGCTGCTTTGCAGCGATTTGTACGTGCGGTGATACCGAAGCCCAAACGGCGTTGTATCAGGTCGTTGAGTTTCAATCCACGCTGCCCTATGCAGCGATTTCAATAAAAAGGCATCTATAAGGGGCGGAAGTGTGGCACCACGTTTCAATCCACGCTACCTATGCAGCGATTTCAGTGCATGGCTTCGTTGAACCAGCATCGTCGTGTTTCAATCCACGCTGCCCTATGCAACGATTTCTATTGCGTCATCGAGGATCGCTTCCCTGTCCTTGTTTCAATCCACGCTACCTATGCAGCGATTTCTATGTCAACTTCGTAGTCTCTTCACCCCTTCGATGTTTCAATCCACGCTGCCCTATGTCTATGGCGGATTTTCACGAAGTTTTGGGAGATTGCAGGGATTGCTTATTTCTCTCAAATCTTGTTTCAATCCACGCTGCCCTATGCAGCGATTTCTATGGAAACGGCGATTGCTGATCTCACCTACTGGCTGGGGTTTCAATCCACGCTGCCCGATGCAGCGATTTCTATCCACGTCAACATTGATATAGAGAATACCCTCGTGCTTAGTTTCAATCCACGCTGCCCGATGCAGCGATTTCTATGACTGGTTGACCGTCGTAAGGGTCTCCAGCGGAATTCACAATGTTTCAATCCACGCTGCCCGATGCAGCGATTTCTATTTGAGTTTCCAACAGCAGCCGTAACAGACCCACACTCAGTTTCAATCCACGCTGCCCGATGCAGCGATTTCTATTACCATAATCACAATCAGTGGAAACCTGTTGTGCGTCTGTTTCAATCCACGCTGCCCGATGCAGCGATTTCTATAGAGCCAATGGAAGTAGAAGCTAATGATTAGCTTGAGTTTCAATCCACGCTGCCCGATGCAGCGATTTCTATCGGCGGTATTGAAAAACAAAGCCATGCAGGAAAGGATTAGTTTCAATCCACGCTGCCCGATGCAGCGATTTCTATAATTAAAACTCATTTTGTGGCAAAATTGCGTTGCGTAGTTTCAATCCACGCTGCCCGATGCAGCGATTTCTATATGTTTTGTGTTTTTCAGTAAGGCGAATGTATCTATCGTTTCAATCCACGCTGCCCGATGCAGCGATTTCTATGATATTCTGTCTGCCCATTGGCGGATACCCGCAGGCTAGTTTCAATCCACGCTGCCCGATGCAGCGATTTCTATCCGACATTCACCTATCCCAGTGCCTATGGGCTCTCCTGTTTCAATCCACGCTGCCCGATGCAGCGATTTCTATTCTAACGGCTTTTGGGCACTTACAGCCGATGCCTGTTGTTTCAATCCACGCTGCCCGATGCAGCGATTTCTATAGTTGTGCGGACAAAGAAGGATTGATAGGAGCGAAGTTGTTTCAATCCACGCTGCCCGATGCAGCGATTTCTATGGGCTTGTGTCTGACCGTCTGCCGCTATCCTGTCAGCGTTTCAATCCACGCTGCCCGATGCAGCGATTTCTATTAAGGCTGGTTGTCTTGTGTCCCACGTCTAATTACTTGTTTCAATCCACGCTGCCCGATGCAGCGATTTCTATTGGGTAACAAACTTGCGAATTATTGAGTCAGCCAAGTAGGTTTCAATCCACGCTGCCCGATGCAGCGATTTCTATCAACGGCGTCATACATGGTTCTACAAACGCATTTGATGTTTCAATCCACGCTGCCCGATGCAGCGATTTCTATGACATCCTTCGTAACTCATTGCAATCAAAGGACTTACAATGACACTTGCGAAGACTGTCATTTTGACATCCTCTATTATAGCATATTTTGTCAAAGAACTCAACATCTTCAAATCATAACTTGTTTCAGCACAACACCTTGAAGATATTCGAGAGGTGACGGCTGTTTTTGCGACACCCTACCTCTCGCACTAAGCATTTTTCCACTCTTCGCCCGCATTATCTTCATCAATCATTTCTTCTATCATTCTCCAAATCCAAACCTCTTCACCCACCGAAGGACAAGGTAATTCCCCAGCTTGCAAAGCATCCACCACCTCCCAGTGTGCTTTCTTTGCTTGACCATAAGCAGAAAACCTCCACACTTTTCCATCATGCGGACCACCCCTAATCAATGTTTCAAATAATATTGGTAGTCCAACACCACTATGATTGTGATCTAAACACAAGAAAACGGTAGACACATTGCATTCTTCATCTATTTCAGTTAAATCTACACGCCGGTGCTCAATGTCCTCCATAAAAGCACCTGCCTCTAATATGTCTTTGGCTGGACGTATTTTGCCATTCTCCAATACATAACAAAGCGGGCGTTTGCGAAACCAATTTTTAGTTTCTTCTGGCGTCATAATACACCTAATTCATGAGCATGAAAATCACACAAATCATATATCTGCCCAGTTTTTAATTGTATCTTTACCATAGCAGTATTGATACATCTGTGATTATCAGCTACGGATTGCACATCAGTGTTTTTACTTATTCTGCAACATCGAGGAAACACATCTATTATCGCACAACCCTTTACATTATCCCTATTCAAACGAATGTCAGGTAATTGTTCTGTCATTTTGATATTCCTCCGCAGCTTGAGCCTCTTGCCAGCCATTATCCCAATCCTCATTATATTGCACACATGCCAGACACAAACAATTATAAGGATTGTCTGCTCTCGACTTCCCAGCAAGATATGCCTGCCACCCCTCCCTCATTGCAAAAGGCACAAATGCCTCAGAGTTTTCTGATATTTGAGAATAATCTATCATTTAATCGCTTCCCAAAAAAGATCAGCCACTTCTAGGATGTGGTCCTTCCCATCCAATCCATCCACCAAATGCTTTGGAAAAATTTCTTCTCCATTCAACGCACCCAGTAGTGCTCCCACCATACTTCCATTGGTATCAGCATCGCCACCGGCAGATACCACATCATACAACGCATCAATTGATCTTGGGTTATTGAGGAAAAACATCAACGCAAAAGGAATGCTATTATAGCAGTAACAGCTTCCTCCACCGAACTCCGCAATTAATTTTTCCGCATCGTATTCGCCATGCTTGGACAATAACGCAAGCCTTTCCACCACATCATCATCCTCTTCGCCTCCAGTGATCCAACCCTTGGCAGCTTTGGACATTTTTAGGATATATCCTGGCAAGGCATCTACATCGCAATCGTCTTCAAGACACTTGTAGAATGCCACCACCATGCCCACAGTGGAACACAAAACATTTCTGGAACGGTGGGTCATCAATGTCAGGTTACGCACAAACTCAAAGCCAGATTGCAACCATAAACTTTTTTCTTCTTTTGTTTTTGTCATATCCGACATTGCTCGTAAATAGGCACCAACAGGGGCAATCTTCATTGCTACACCATTGCCCACACCATTGACACCACTAGTTTGCCAACCAGCACCATTCTGCAAATTACGAATGGCTGTCTTTGTGGTTCTCCCCCAACCCGCTGTAGTAATTTGAAAAGCTTCAACGTGCTTTCTGGCTTGGGCATTCATGTCGAATCCAGACTCAATCAAGCCTTCGGCAACCGCCAAGGTCAATTGAGCATCATCCGTTGTTGTTCCGGCTTGTCTGCCATCAAACCATTTGTGCCCAGTGGGAACAAGATATTCTGTCACCCTGGTAATTCCATATTTTTCTTTTATCTTTTCAGGAGTGAATGTCTCTACGGGCATTCCTAGTCCGTCGCCAATGGTAGCACCTAGAAACATTCCTCTGATTTTACTTTGGGTTATCATTTTGACCTTTCAGCCGTGCGAGTTTTTCTTCTGTTTCTTTGATTTCTTGCTTGTAAGCCCACACCTCATATTCCGTCATATCGGCTTCGTATTGCCTCTCTGCTGCTTTGTATTCCCGCATAGCAGCATCAAATTCTGCATCCCTGGCCGGAACAGTTACTTCGTAATAAAAACCAACATAATGGTCTTCATAAGACATGCTGCTGGCATTATACCCAAAGTCGATCTTGATTTGTTCTGGTTTAATGCCCTCTGGGACCAAGGACACTAGCCATGCCAAATCAACTTCTCCGATGGGTTTTAAGGGAACTTCCGGTTTTTCTTCATCGTCGTCTAATTCGCTTTCATCCCAACATTCATCTTCACAAAGGCTTTCTGTAAAACGATAAATATATCGTTTTACTATTTTCTCTTCATAATCATAATGAAACGGCTGAAAAGGTTTTTGTGGCTTTTTCATTTTTTTGCCTTTATTGGCACATATCCTAATGGAGGGTTTTCTTTACCAACAATTAAATCATCGTGAAACCCCAATCTCTGACATAGCTTGCCAGCGGAAGTGCTGCCCAATCCACAGAAGTCGGCAACCGCACTCCATAATGGCACTTTTCTTTCTGGTTTTCTGCCAGAATTTAGATTGGTTATCACACAACGCAAACTGCTCAACAGATCGTGGTTGTCTTTTTGCAAATCTGCAAATTTTTTCTTGATGAAACAACTTGGTTTTTCACCAGCAGCTTCAACTTCTTTTTCCAACTCATCAATATCCTCACTGCCGCCAGCCGCAGTCAGACAAGCATGAATTGTGTCCAACAAATCATTTTGACTGAGCAAGTGCTTGTCGATGATGGTGGCAACATCCTTGATGTGTGTCTCTTCCAATATTGGGTGGCACCCAACTGAATCAACAATTTCTTTTGCAATTTTTTCAGCTAATTCACTCATTCTTCATCCTCGACCTTGGCTAAACGTTCCCAGTTAGGACCATCATCCAGGGGTTGCTCACCTTCTGAAACCAGTTGACAGCTTAAACAACGAGTGGCGTGAGGGAGTGCTTCTAAACGAGCCTTGGGAATACGTTTCCCACAATCCTCGCACAGTCCATAAGAACCATCCTGCATTTTGCTCAAAGCAGCATCAATGCGGGATAATTCATTAGTTTCCATTTGTGCAGCACAAAGAGCCGACTCATCTTCTGTGTCTGGGGCATTACGCAAAAACTCCACATCCTTATTCAAAGCTGCCTGCAAAACACTCCGTTTTGCCAAAAGAACTTGTTGCAAATCATCCATTTCTGATCTCCTTATCTGAAAATATATTCCAAAACTATTTTAAGAGCATTCATCATTGTTTGATCGGCATAGCGACCAGCAAATCTATATGTGCAAGGTTCCTGAGGTTCTTGCGACTTCTCAATCCACCAATCATTTGTGGCATTTAAAACCCAGCGATAACCACTCTCTTGAACAAAGGGTGGACAATATTCATCAAATCCAATGACATGAGCAACCCGATTCACTACGGCTGGTTCTGTCCACTCTCTACCGTGAACTGAGAATTTAACTTCCGTCATTTTTTTTATCTCCCAATGTAATGACTTTGACAGTGCCAAATTCATTAGAAATGGTTTTGTTTTCCCCTGTGTCGAAAGACTCCATTACTTGCCCTATGATTTGTTTTCCAACTTCTTTCATATGAGCAGTTTGTGCATTTTCTTTGTCTTCAGACATATCTTTGATTGCCTGTAGATAGCGATCCATTGCCGGGGTGTTATCTGAATTCTCAGCCACTTCTTCTACCAAGGCTTTTGTTGGCTCAGGAACACCAAATTCATAAATGGTATAGGTTGAATCCCCTGTTGCGGTTGTTTTCTGAATAAATGTTGGATGCTTGGCTAAAGCCTCATCAATATAAGCATATTCTTCCCCGTAATTACGAGTTAGAATAAAAACTCTGTCTGCTGTGTCATTGGTGTAAACATCCCTGATGCGTCCAAGTGGATAAAGCTCAGCCGTTTCTTGAGTGATGCCAAGAGCGGCAAGCAAATATGGAGAAAAGGGGTTTCTTCCCATCAGCATATTATAAAGACTCATTTTTTCTCCCACACAAAAATTCCAAAGCATCTTGTACGGCGGTATCTCCATCGAAATCAACAGAAAGCCTTGTGTCGTCTTTGATGCAAGTTATGTCTCCCATAGACAACAAAAACACTACTCCTGCTTCTGCGAGTACAGTCTTTGTTTCAACGTTCACCATTTCACAAAATACATTAACAGATTTTCTAAGAATATATTTTTTCGTGCCATTTGGTTTGTGAACTTGTTCTCCGTCATCAAGTTCTTTTGCCGACATTGTAATTGTTATCATTTTGGACTCCATCTGGAACATTGTCCCCCTTGATAGGAACCATACCAATTGGAAGCAACAGAAACAATTGTTATGCGATCCGATAAGTCGCATAACCCCTGGTTTTTGTCAAACATTTCAACAGGTAATTCACCAACTTTGATGGCATGTTTGCAGGAAACACAGCCACGGTTGACTACTTTTTCTCCCACCAACACCCGATACTGGTAAGGTAATCCGTTCTCCATGATTTCTTGTCCAATTGTGCCAGCCCCAGACCTTCCTGTACGTCGATTGGGATCGAGCAAACCTTTTGTTATCGCCAATTGGGCGACTTTAGTTAAAACCGGACAAACGCCGATGGATGGATAGCCACTCAGATATTCATGACCTTCATTACCAAAACGAGCAATAACGGTGTCACAGCCTACGTAAGCATCATACAACACTTCATCAACTTCGATGGTGTCCAAAAATATACATTTGTCACAATCGTGAACATACAGCATTACGACAACAATTCCTTTACCACCTCAATGACATCTTTGGACTCTGCTACGATTCCTTCGGACTTCAAATGCTTGATGGCTTTGCCAATAGCTTGTCCTTCGTTCAATCCACTAAGGACAGTCGCAGCCAGAGCATTTTTAATTTCTTCTTTGCTTGCCACCTTTGGCAAGTATGCGGACAGAATCTCAATTTCCTTCTCCAAGACATCAAAAAAGGGAACCTTGCTGTCTATATTGCGGCTGCTCACAGGAGACAATCGAATAGTCTCTGTGTTACTTTCAATCAATTTCTTGATTATTTTTATCACTTCCTCATCAGAGACAGTGGGAGCATGACCCTTGCGGAATTGCAGAGTCTGTGCTTCTCCGAGAATCACTGTAAGAATTGAAAGCACTGTTTTGTCGCTTGTCTTGCGAGCCAAATCTACGTGTTCTTTAATTGTGTCAATCAACATCTTCATCTTCCTTTTCTTTTATTCTGCACGAATAAAAATCAGAGCAATCTTCCACGGGTGGTTTTTTACTCATCCAAACACCAAACACTATCATACAAGCCAAGGCAAAAAAAGCACCTACAATGCCGCCAAAAAAACCAGCCAAAAAACTCAACATGTGTTTTCATCCTTCATGATTTCAGTCCAATGAGTTTTTTTCCCATCCACAATATATGGATCGAGCATAATTCTTACACTTTGTTCCCAAAGTGATTGGCAAAACTCCTGGCCATCGGTGATTTTTTTAATTTGATACTCGTGCCCTGGAAGTATCTGTTCCATGTGTTCCCGAAGTTTTTCTTCGGTACTAAAAACAGTTACAAATGCTGTTGTTTCGTTCGGCATTGAAACACGCACGGGCTGCCAATCTATAAAAGGCAAAAGGTAGCCCGTAATGCTAATCGACCGTAATGTGTTTGGAATAATTGTTGCTTTCATTATTTTACGTAAACAGCGTCTCCTAGTTCATTCCATTCCTTCTTTATTTCTTCCAACTGGTCCTTTGTTACGGGGTAAGGATCAAAATCAAAGGAATTGTCTTCACACATAACGCAGTGCCCAAATTCCACAGCAAACATTTCTCCGAGAAGATCAAACACAATAATTGTTCCATCTTCCTCATAATCAGCCCATGAGTTAAAATATACGACTTCCAGTGACTCAAATCCCACCGGACAATTTCCCTCAAGAGCTTCTTTGAGTGTCATGTTCACTTTACAATTTCAACTTCCGTGTGCGGTTTCAAGTATTGAGTATAGGCTTGGGTGCCGTAGGTTCGTGAAATGCGGATTCGCTTGCGATCCCCATTCACATGAACATCGGTCCAAACTGTTTTACCTCGACCAACTTTGAAACCCTTTTTGTATGCCAATTTAGGCATCGTAAGCAATTCGTGAACTTTCATGTCCTATCTCCAATCTGTTTGGAAAAATTTGTTGAGACATCCAATGCGAATCAGTTTGCACATGGTTCGCCCGAACATATTTCGCTACATTCAACGCAAATTGATCGTAAGGAAAGCTGTTTTTATTTCTGACAACATAGCCCTCTTGCATATCGCCAAACCTTGATTTTCCCGCCCAACATTGTTTAATTTTTCCCTCATCCCATTCGCCAACATACAACTCAGGAACCGTCAACAGCCCTAATAATGTCGCCCACTCTTTTGTTTGTTCCCAAGTCAAGCACACATTGTTTTCATTCCAAATTGAATACACCAAAAAATAAGATGGCAAGTAATGGTAATAAATTGAATGCATCGCATACAAGTTTTCACCACAAACTCTCCAGCCCTCTGGTATGTCGTATCGCACTCTAGCGTGTAGTAATTTTACCCAATGGCGAGTGGGGTGGTCCTTGCCATCAATAGAACGAGCGTGGATGTGGTCACTGTACATCGAACACGATTCGCCATCAAGTTTTTCCGTAACCACAACCTGCATGCCACTAAAATGGTCGTGGGAAGATAATACTCGATCATCATTGGTGGCATGACTCCAAGTAAGGTGTGGCGTTCGTGGGTATTTGTAGTGTGACATCATAAACACCCAATGTACAGGAAAACTAATCTGGTTGCCCGCCCCTTCCAGTGGGGACTTTATCAACCAACTCCTTGTGAATAAGTGCCCCCTTTCGTGGCAAAATCTCTGGAATTGTTCGACCCTTGCCAACCCAGTATAACGCAAGATGCGGCCTTCTCCAATGGGGGTTCACTTCAATGTGCTTGCCAACATTCCACCCATATTTGTGCCGACGCCTAGCTTTCTCTACATATTTCCAATCCCCAGTATTTTCAAATTTCAAAAAATCATCTGCCAATACATCGGGGGTGATTAGTTGGGGTGTGTTGCCCAAAAAACACAATGTACAAATTAGTCGAATACAATCAAGCACTAGAGTATGTGGTATTTGCACTCCATATGAAAGGCCAGGATCAGGGGGCAATTTTTCTATTTCTTCTTGCACAGATACTCCTTCTGTGCATTGAAACATGTAATAATTGTGTATGGGTGCAGAAATAGGAACCCCACAAACCATTTGTGTTTCAACTTCGCCAAAATCCAACCAAATGCACACTCCTCGTGAACTTCCGGCTAAAGAAGTCCCTATCAAGGCATCGGCAATCAATATAGTCCGCACAAAATACTGTTGTTGTTTATATTCAAAGCCTAATGGATTGTCTCTTTCGGGTAAGCGAATGCACAATTCAGACAATGGAGGACGCACCCATGAAGTGTCGATTTTGTTTAAATTTAAACGAATCAACATCGGAATGATTTTAGGCCACACATTATAAAATGGACGATCCGCTTTCAGCCAATTAGCCTCAGCCTTGTATCTCGTTACATCAAAAGTTGGAACAAGACTTGTGGGGTCATCATGTCGTTCTCCCAACGCTATGCTTGCTGCATAATAGCGTTGCCACCCTTGATCCAACAATATACGCTCTGGCGATTGCACACCCTTAATTTTAAGGGCTTGCACATTTTGTTTGCACAAAGCATAGCCAGTGAGCCATTCGTAGAATTTCATAGCAATAACCGCAGCAATTGACCACCCCAAAAACCAACCGACACAGCAATAAGGCCCGGCAGCATTGGTCGCCAAGATTCTTTAAAAGAATATCGGCAATGCCCAGTCCACAGGAGCAGTCCCACTAATACGATGTGCAGCAGGACAACTGCCCCTAAAACCACTAAATAAAGAAGAAATGGGTTCATTTCAATTCCTTTTTCAAAACTTCGTCCATTTCCATACTTTTCACTGGCTTAGAGTCTTCCGGTCCAAGTTTGTCGCCAATGTCTACCAGCATTTCATCCAATTCCTTGTCGGAAACAGTCGTGCCTTCAATGCTGGCTTGCCGTTCAATACGACGAAGAATTGAGCCAATTTGCGTGACTTTGAAGGCTATTTCCTCATAGCTCTTTTGTACACGCTCATGCTCTTTGCTCATTTCGAGCAATTCCTGGGCCAATACTTCGGCTCGATGATTGCCCTTAATATCTTCCTTCTTTGTGATGCCCAAGCCTTTCAATTGTTGAACAATATCCTGCTTGTCCTGGTCCATTTTGCCCAAGACAGCCTTCAACTTTTCGTGCTGCTTGCTACAGGCATCCAATTGTTCTTTCAATTTGGTCAGCTTATCATCGGGATTTTTAGCTGTGGTAGTTGCCTTGCCAATTCGTTGATAGCGGCCCTCATAGGAAGAAAGCTTATCATCAGAATCAATATCGGTTTGCCAGCCACATTGGCGGGAATACACCAAAATCAATTCATCTTCTGTGCATTCAAAAGTAAATTCATTTGTTTTCTTGCGACCAAGATGCAAATAAATTTTACTTGAGAAGCCGTGTCCAAAGAATTCGTAATAGGTGAATTTGCCATCAATAACAGCGTGGGCTCCCGTGGTAAATTCAATCACATGTTTATCACTTTTCCACTTGCCAACAACTTTATTTTTGGCAAACACCACATTGCTGTCTACAGTGGCGGGAACAGGTTTCTTATTGCATGATGTGATGCCAAAAAGAATTCCCAATATCACAAGGGCAGCCACCACCACAAGAACCATGCCGCCCAGAATATCTTCATCGGGTTTACTCATTTTGTTTGTCCTTTCGATTTAATAGAGTAATTCCAAAAAAAAGACCCAGGGGGGTGTTCCCTGGGTCTAACACCCTAATTATGGGCTATTGTTTACTTTTTGCCCAGAATCTTGTCAACTTCGTCAGGCAAGCTCTTGTTGGTGACGGTGTTGATGAGCTTTTCGGCCTTGTTCATATCCTTCGTGGTGGAAGTCTCATCCCACTGCTCTTGTTCGACCTTGAGGCTCGAATCTACATCCACCAGCAAATCGTTGACCTTGCTCTTCAAGTCGCCAACCTGCGAGGCAAACGTGTCAGAATCGGTGCCGCCCATTGATTTAGAAGCATCCCGAAGCGTGGTGAGAGCCAGAGACTTGGCCTTGAGTTCGGCAATGGTGCCTTGCAACTTCTCAATTTCGGCAGCCGCTTGGCTTTGCTTCAATTCCAAATTGGCAGACACATCGTTCAGGGTCGCAACAGCCTTGGACAGAGCATCAGATTGAGTGGCCCATGTCTTGCGGGACTGCACCAGCTTCTTTACAGCGTTGTTAATCTCTTCGGGTGTGTACTTATCACCACCGATATCGACAGGGGCAGTAGCCTCCAAATGCGGTCGCAGCTTACGCAAGGTAGCATCGATCTTGTCAATGTTTTCCTTGCATTCATTGGCTTCACGGCTCACCAAATCGGCCTTTACCTTGGCGGTAATCTTGGCTTTGCGAATACCCTCTCGGGACTGTTCCAGAGCCTTCATACGATTGTCGATCTCTTTTTGGGCGACTTCCGTCTTGCCCAACAACTGGTCAAGGGTGTTGACAGCTTTGTTTGCCCCCACGTCAAGGCGAGCCTTGCAACCGGGCGAGTTGAACAAGTAAAGTCCCACACCAATGACAACCAACGCTACAACTACTCCACCAATCGCTTTCAACATAACTTTCTCCCTTGGGTTACACAACTTTTTTTCTGTCTATTGAACCAAGCAACACAACCATTATACTTCAGAAACCGACGATGTAAACAACTCCATCGTGATTTTCTCGGCTAATTCTTCCCCAGGTTCCTCAACTTGCCCATTTTTATAGTCTGCGATCACTTTTGCCGCCGATCCCCAAGGATCACCCAAAAATGACCTTTGCCCGTGAACAAAGCAAAGCTTTTCAATCATTTCACTGGCGGCACCCAATGATTCTAACTCTTCTCCGAGCCAATTACCAGCGAAAAATATTTCTTTAACGAAATCGTCTCCGACTCCATTTTCTTTTACCCACTTATTGTAATCCTGTTCCCATTTTTCCAACTTTATTGGATCAATTTCTGGGCGGGTAATTTTTCGATCTTGGAAACTGGATTTTATAATTTTTTCCATCCCTTTGCAAATATCTTGGGACACTTTCTCCATATCTGTTATTTCCCTAAGCATTTCTCGATTCCAGAATTCGTTGTCCCAATCCCAATCCCTAACAATTCTGGGCTCGTTTTGGTAGTTGATTACTCCTATGGTCCACACCCCATCCTTCCAATGGGCACAAGTTAGAACCTCGGAAAATTCCGTTCCTTGTCCTTCCCTGGTGGTGCGATCAACTCCAAAAATCAATTCTTTGCAGTTTCTCAATGCAATTTCTTTGAATGCGTGTATAAGTATTTGCTTATAATCTACATCCATCGCACACATCGTCATCTTGTCGTCTTTATCGACAATTATCATCTGATGAGGATACACACCATCAGCATCGATGGCAACTGATATGGTTTCCCAAAACATTTTCTTGATATCCATTATCGTGGTCCTGTGCAATTAGTTCCTTTGGGGCGATGTTGTTGATAACGCTTCAACAACCTACAAATAGCCAACAATTTCTTGTGTTCCTGTTTAGCTTGCGGGCACATATATTCTAATAACGATTGTCCGCAATCAAAGCAGCCATAGAGCTTATCTAGACGCCAATACAACCGGCGTGCCTTAATTGTCAACCATTTAATCTTGAGCAGTTCCATTTCTCAAATCCCGCAAATCTTCTTCTATTCCTCTGTAATACCCCGGAAGAAAAGATCGTCTCAGCCGAAACAACGTTTCCTCTTTGCCCAAATATTCCGCAATGGCAAACAAATCAGGACCATTCTGTGCTCCTGCAATAGCCCATCGAAATGGATCGCAAATAGCCTGAAGCTTGATATTAAAGTATTCGGCAATATCCTTGGTTTCTTGAAGAATATTTTTGGCTGTCCATTCAATGCCGCCAAGGCAATCACACAAAAGACAAATTCTCTCAGCGTCTATATCGCAAAGTATTGGAAAATCGTAAGCATCCGTGAAAAAATAGGGATGCAATACAATATCCCCAGCAACACGCAACCTTTGCCCGAGTATTTCAATGGCCCGACCAATATCGACATAAGGCGGATTCATTTTCCCTCAGAAATATCAATCGCTTTTTTGGTCTCAGCGATAACCATTTCATATTCTGCGATTTTGTTTGCCAATTCCGCTGCTGTGCCCAAATAGGGTTTGCAATGGTCGGTAAAAACTATTCCCCTTGTGCTGTCTTCAAACTCGACTACCCAACCTAAATTATCAAGTTCCCAGGCACAATGCCATATATCAAAACGAAATATCACAGAGACTACTTTTTTGCCATCAAGTGTAATCCCCAACACTACTGCATCCATATTTTTTCCCAATGATTTTCGTTGCCACCTTCAACAAAGACAATATACCATTTGTTTTCTTCGTCCCATCCCACAAAACACTTAAATATTACCACTTCATCATCGTTCTTGATATCGACTTGTCGCATGGCAGCGGCATCAGCTTTCAAGGATTCAACTACATCGGCACGGGAATCAATATCGGCAACTACCCCTTGCACGGCCTCCCTTAGATTGTTGCCAGAAATTACCTGAGTAGCGATACGCAACAATGGCGAAAGAGACGCCATGTAGCGAATGGGAAAATCGGTATCCAGTTGAAAATTAGAGGCAAAGGCGTATTTCATTGCATCCATATGAACACCCCCATTCCCACCATCACCACCATCAGGCCGATGTTGACAATCCAATTCTTGCCCCAGAGTTTAAGGGCTGTGCCTGCGGTTTCTTTTCTAAATCCCCAGATTTCATCAAGAATAAGATGCAAAACATAACCAAAGAAAATGGCGGCACTCTGATAAAATCGCTCTCCCGAAAATAGCATGTATCCTATTTCTGACAAAAAAGCTGCCATTAAAATAGAGTGAAAAATGCCACGGTGAACAGCGAAATGAAGAAACATTTCAGCAATGCCATACCGTACCGCCAAATAGGTAGCAATGCCAATTAGTGCCGCATTCTCTACTGGATATTTATAGGATTGCACGCACAGGGTAACAACAACACCAGCACATGCCCCCAAGAAAGATGCCAATTCTTTTAGGGGCACGCTGTCTGTATCAACATCGGGAGCAACACTAGCGGCTGCAAGTAGCCCAGAAGCGATAAGGCTATCTTGGACAGGCATTCCACACAAATAGCCCACCACACCATAGGCTCCCCCTGTGGCTACTCCTATCATACAATGGGTTTTAAATAATGGCATGATTTTAAAACATTGGCAATAATTGTTTTAGTTGTCGCACATCACCTGTCCAGAACCACTCATCAAACCAACAAATGTCGCCGGTTTGTGGATTTTCTGCATGATTATAGGCATCGTCAGCATAACATTTGTCATCCTCTATGAGATATAAATTATATTTCCCATTTAGAACTACAATGGTTTCTGGTTTGATTTTGCCAAGAACTTTGCCTTTTATCATGCTTCCCACACAACTTCTTCCGAGAGATCAAAAATTAAATCTTCTTGTTTCAAAAGCCACACCAATCCCTTCATATGCCTATCCATTGCATCCGTTATCTCATCCTCTGGTATTTCGTATTCCTCTGCCATTTCGTGGATTGTGTTGTCGGTTTGGGACAATCGACTCTCCTCTGCAATGGAATGACGAATTGCCTCCTTGATTTGATCGTGAGTTGGATGATGTAAAAAAGTTGCTTCCCATGCTACAACCACTGGCTCTGTCATACAAACAGAAACCTGCCAAAGTGTGCGGAGTTTCATTATGCTGCTGCCTTGAGTTCTTGGAACACCTCCATCAAAGGACGCATATCCACGGTTTTCGGTTTCATTGGAACTACATACGATTCGCCACTAGATGCAATGGCGAGTTGTCGGAATTGTTGTTCGTTATTGAGAATCATCAAATATCGAACAATCAGGGTGTCAGTTGGCGGGAAATTACCTGCCAACACTACGCACAAATGCTGCAAACGCTTTCCGTTTTGCCAAGTATAGGTATGATGGTGAAACAACTGGTATGTGAGACCAGACTTAGCTTTCACGGTAATAAATCCGTGCTTTAGGAAGCGTCGGAATTGATCTTCGCCCACAAGACTACGGAGCGTTTCTCTTGCTCTTTGCTCACGTTCTTCTGCTTGTAAGGACAAGGGTGTTCTAGTGCCCAATATCGCTGGGCCTCGACGGGCTCGCAACAATTCCCTCATTCTTTCTGAGGGGGTGAGAGGAAGTGGAGCAACAGTCGGCCAATAAATGCTGCCTGTGCCAGTGGTGACAGGATCATAAATCTTCCAACTACTGCCCGCTGTTGTGGTGTCAATATAATTGCAAATTTTCTTGGAATAAATATCTTTGCAAATATAATTGCTGTTGGTTTCTAAATCATTATTATAAATTATCGATCCCCATTTTACGTATTTGTTATAATTTTTAATATACCCATCATCCCAGGAATTAGTTGACTTTTCGCCCCAACAACTGCTGGGATAAATTATATTGCTACTAGCGTTGATATAGGTAGCTGTAGCGGTCCCTGTCCCTGTATAGGGAGAGCAACAACTGCTGATTGGAGTGTATGGTGCCATTGTTATTTTCTCTGGTGTTTCACAATTTTCAGTATGTGTGCCACAAATTCATCCGATGAACGGTCGTTTTTCATTTCATTGCAATCACCACAACAGGGGACACAATTCTTTGTTGAGTATCCCAAAAGTGAATCAACTCTGTCAACTCCATTATAGATATAGCTGCCATTCCCGCCACGCCTTGTGAAAACTTGTTTTGGGTGCGATCCACAATAATGACAATTTAATTTTGTAAGTTCTTTGAATTCTTCTTTGCTAATATCAAACTTTATTCTTCTTCTTTTTGCACTGATTTTATAAGTTAAGAAAAGTTGATTAAACGCACCCTCGCCTGTCGGTAGCTTCGTTAGTCCCAACTCCTCTGCCAAACATCCACAACTTTTGCTTCCACCTTTAACTTTTAAACTATGTGAAGGCAACACTTTCTGTTTTCCACAATCACATTTGCACAAATACAATCTGTTGCCAAACTTAGTTCTGCCGCTTACTTGCTCAACAACAAGCAACCGTCCAAACTTCTTTCCCACCAAACTCCTTTCCTTAATAACTGCTCGTTGCACACATCCACAACTATCGCCCCTTCGTACTTTTCCCGAAGAAACTATTTTTGTCTTGCCGCATTCACACCGACACTCCCAAAAATAACTTCCGTGTTTGTCTTGTTCTGGTAGTTTTTTGACCAAAATCAAGTGTCCGTATTTTTCTCCTGCTTTTAATTTACTTTTTCTCATTATAACCTCCATATTACTATATAGTAATATGGAAGTCATTTATTCAACAAAAGGATAGAATTATCCACCTCTTGCCAAATGAATAGGTGCAAAAATAATTTCTTCTGCTGTTGGGTCAAACTGTTTCATGATTTCTGGTGTTCTTTGTCCACGATCCCCGACCTTGTAGGGCACAAGACCAGAAGCCACCAAATCATCAAACATTTTTTTGGCATCACGAATTTCTGCCAAGACATCTGAATTCCAAACTACCCGCTTGTCTCCATCCTTGGAATTCAGAATACGGAACATGCCATAGCCACGAGGTGGCTTGGCATCTTGAACTACCTGCAAAGTTTCAGGTATCTCAATCTGGGCTTTCAGGTTGCTCCCTTGAATCACAGGTACATCCACTACCGTGCTCATGACAATTTCCTTTCTTTTGGCTGGCTTCGTATTCGTCAACGGCTCGGTTCATTGCTTCTCCAAGCTGTCTCATGATTTCGTATCCCTCATCGCAAATAGCGTCATCGGGCATTTTATCACAACTCAGGTTGACACGATAGAGGCAGTCCTTACCAGGAACATCGAGGCAAGCATGGGTTGCAAGGAATGGAAAAGGTGCTGTTTTCATGGTTTTACATAAATATCCAAAGAAGATTCCACGCTCAAATTCGACACCAATGACATCACATATCCATTGTGATCCTGGGCTTCTTCAATACATTCATTCAAAGTTCTCACCAAATTTTTTGCATCATCAATAGTAAGCTGAATTCTAGCCCCTTCTTGAATCAACTCTCCACTTTTGGTGACAACCAGACCATTAAATAAACATATCATAGCATGTGTTCTTCCATTTGTTTAAACATTGCGAAAACACCATCAACTGTGATGCTCTTTACCTCGATGTTGACCTTATCAATTTTCCCATCGACGTTTGGGTGTTTTTTCAAAAATCTTTTTGCTTCCCCGTAAGAGCCAACATATTTCAAGAAGCCTTGTGAGCATTCATCACAATGAATAACTCCCCTAATTCTAAAAAGTTTAATCATCTGCCCACCAGTTTCCCCAAAAATCTATCCGCCCAAGATTCACGCATAATTGCGTTAGCTTGAATTTCATCACCCGTCAACTCTAGCTCTTTAATTGGCACCCCATCCCGTTCCTGAAAATAACCCTGCGGAACAACTTTTGTTTTCATTTCTGGTGTGCGGGGTTCTTTTGACCAAGCCGACAATGGCGGGCAAATTTCCTCGAAAGAATCGGTGGTAAATCGACCCTTCTCCGTCACCAAACCCTCGTTAATGATTCGGAAATGCTCATGTTTGCACTTAGGACAAATAATTTTTACCCGATGATTGCTCAGGGCAATATTCAATTTAAGAAGCACATAGCCACCACAACCTCCACCGGAAATGGTGCAGAAAACTTCTTGCCAGACTTTGTTAGGCTTGCTCATTGCAAATTATGAATTGAGAGGTTCCTAATTTCACTATTGTGCCAACTTCTGGAGTCCATCTGTTTTTGGTCAACCTTGCAAGTGTTGCTACCGATGGATCATCGTCTTGTGTTCCATAGCCGACTTCAAAGATTAGGCTGGCCATATATTTCATCCCAAGCGTCAGGTGTAGCGGCAAACAAATTGTTGTTTGATCTTTGTCGCAGCATTCCTTGGCCAACCGCAATGCTTGCCGATCATCGCATTTATACGCCGCAACTCCAAATATTGAGTTGCAATCCCAATCATCTGAGGCCCAAGCACACCCATCAATAACATATCCTCTATGTAACCGATGTACACGCTTTCCTATTTCATTTGCTAACAAATGTTTTTCAAAATTGGCATACGCTCCAGAAATAAAAATTAATTGCGGTCGATCCCAAGGCAAAGAATCTAGCAATCTTGACAATTCAGTTGGCTTGGGAGCAGGCGTGGCCAAAGCAGGAAGAGAAATTTGCAACAAAGAGCAAGCTGCTACACCACCAGTTAGTTTACAAAAATCTCTTCTATTCATAATCGGGTAACTCGCAATTTTCTTCAAAAGATTTGACAGCTTCCGCCAAAGTTGGGTGTTTTTCCGCCATATCGCCATCACGCTTGCGGCGATGGAAATGCAAAGCTAATTTTTGCATATTGCAGGGAACGATTTCGCAGCGAATTGCCATCTTGTGGCAAAGAAATACCAAATAAGTTAAAGTATTCCAATCAGTTGTTGCCAATGCGGCTTCCCGACCAAGTTTGACAACAATGCACCACTCATCTTCCCAATTTGTTTTAAGAAGAGCATTGACAGGCAAGTGGTAAATACCCTTGTATAACCAGCCGAGTAAATCTGCCACATTTCTCCCAAAGGAAGACATGGTTTTGCCCTGAGCAGCAATCCAATCTGCACCTGCGTAGCCCATGTTATCCCTCGGTGAATTTATTCAGCTTGGCAAAGGTATCGCCAACCGCAATAGAATAGAGGCTGATTGCGGCATCTAGTATGCCACCTTCAATTTTAGTGACAACACTAACCGCCGTGTTATCATCTACATAGGTCCATTCACCTGGAACTTGGGAAATAATATCCCATGCCGAGAACCATTTGGCAACCGGACAAGCAACCTTTAGGTCTTGAGCATCGGCATGAAAATGAACCATACCACCTTTTTCGTGAATTCTTACCGATCCGATTTCCAGCATGTCTTTTGCACGGGAAACGCTGGCTGTGGTTTTTGTTTCTCTTTCGCCACCCATCATTACTCCTTTGGCAAATTGTTTAAAGCTTCTTTGTCAAGTTTTTTGGCCGCTTCGTCAAGCTTCTTGGCTTTTTCTCGAAGTAAATCCGCCTTCTTGC
The DNA here is from genome assembly GCA_023229365.1 of Pseudomonadota bacterium. NCBI lineage: Bacteria > Pseudomonadati > Pseudomonadota > Pseudomonadota bacterium. The sequence goes on from JALNZK010000010.1 coordinate 54,012, forward strand.
CTTTTTTGCTATTTTTTTGATTCCAAACAGCAATGATTTCATCACGGGGAAAACAACCACAAGGTGAGACTTTGACCACAAAACCACACTGCGTGCATGTCGCTCTTCCCACATTAAATGATGAATAACCGCAATCTGTAATTGCGATATTCCTACAACCACACTCACGACATTTTGCAGCTTCCATCACCCAATCCCCACAATCTCGTCTATTTTATCATTGATAACAGAGATATTGATTCGTCCTGGGCTTTCGTCCTGTGTAATGCATAGACGTTCGCCATCCTGCATCACCACCCGTATGATTTGATCGGGTAATTTGGCACGAGCTTCCTCGATTGTTTTCCCGATTATACTGGAAGGGTTGGATTTAAGCAACGGGCAGTGAATTTTTGCAGAGGCAAAGTCATGCACCTTGGAGCATTCCTTGCAGCCTGTCAGTGTAACGGCAGCCACTTGACCACACGTTTCAACATCCCCGGTAATTCTGCTGGCACACTTCCAACACATTGGAATCATGGTTTAACCTTTCCAAGGCTGTCCATTATCCTCTATCAACAATGCGGGATTATCAATAATCAATTCGCCAGAGCCAACTTCTGGGGTACAAGTCAAATAAAAATGTCCATTCTCCACAGAAGCCGTTCTGACAACAACAGGAATATAGCATACGCTATGGCTCCTGTCCAGCTTGATTGTTGGGGCAACTTCCAACTGAAATTTTTTACCAACAAGTTCGGCTAACTTCCAAACTGGATTAATCATGTCCCTCTCACTTTGGATTTGTTTTTCCAAAACAGCACAGATTTTTTCAATTCTTCCACAAATCGATCATTATCCCAGCCAGTTTCTGTGCCTCCGTTCAAGTGAAAATGATTAGCCATCATCGTGCCCGGCGACATGGGCATTTCACCTTCGTAGGGACTGGCATTGATGGAAATAATTTCCCATTCGGCATCGCAACTTTGTTCATTATTTTCCGCCAATACGTCGTGGCGATAAAGAACAATTTGCACAGAGACAGCGGGCATTTTCCCAAAATGAAATCCTCTTCCGCCAATCGCCCATGTCGATTTGCGGGGCTCTTCACCGGGCTGACGGGCTTTGTACTCGCCTTCCAGTTTATCGCCCTCTTGAAGTTCAACAATATTGCTGTAAAAGCAACCAGGATGCTCTGGGACACCGGGCTCAACATTAACGAGAACAACACCATCCCGATAGCCAGGGATGGTGTGCCCAGCATCAAAATTACGCTGAGTGCGGGCACGTAGTTCTTCCCACGTCCCATCGAAGTGAGAGAATTCACTATCGACTGTTTGACGCTTCACAAATTCACTGACTGCAATCATTTTATTTATTCTTTCGAAAAATCTTGAACATCGATTGTTCTTCTTACTCGTTGCAGAACCAATTCCAGTGGCCACATTTTCCACGAATGACTTCCTTTGGTGGACTTAATTTGTGCTAGGGCTTCTTTGTATTCCCAAACCTTAGCATCATCAATCCATTGCGTGTAGCCTCCGTGTTTACTCCAAAACAATGGCGAGTTGCCGAGATAACCGGCAGTGACATTTTGCAGAAGATATTGCTTCCGTTTTGTCGCCATTATTTAAATGCTCCAATATTGTAAAGGATTACACTAACGGAAATGATTGTTCCTAAAAACAAACCAAACGTCAAGAACCCATACCCAACAGCAGCCTCAGAATCTTTTCTGAATTGTCGATCAATAGTGTATGCTTTGAATGATGCGTATAAGCTCCCTCCACTAAGAGCAAAGCCACCAATCAATATCGCAATAATCAAAAACATTATTTCGTTGTTCATCGCCATTCCACCTGAATTTCTTTTTCTTGATCTTCCGCACTTATGAGTCCTGCCGCTACTCGACGGATTTCATCATCCGTCCATTCGCTCACATCTTCATCGTGTGCCCAATGTCCAGTTGTGAGCGAACCTTCCAGCCTGTATTCAAGCCGTAACTCACCACAACTGACAATAGCTTTAATCCACTCGTAGCGTTCACTCATGTTCTCATCCCTTCCACTTATACGCCAATGAGACAATTGGCGACGGCCCAATAATCTCAAAAAACACTCGTGCTTGTGATTGAGGTATTCTAATTCTCCATCCTGTCCCGAAATTCACACTCCTTATTTTTGGCGTTAATTCAGGAAATGATTGATGAACTATATCGCACAATCTCTCTTGGTCTTGTTTGGTAAAACTCTCACTACAAAAACAAAGCTCTACCTGTTTGGTATCTCCAATATAACTTGTGCTTCCGTCATCAAGAAACCAATGCAACAAGACAACTTCATTAATTTCCAAATCTTGTGGAATTACTTTCTTGAACCCACTGCTCTCTGGATACCACAATCGGTAAAGTGGCAACAATTCTTTATGACACAATGTTCTAAATCTGAATGCCTTGAAAGTCTTGCCATTCTTTTTTCTTATTTCCAGCTTGATTTTTTTATCTACCGCCGCCGCATCGCATATCAATTTTGATGCCCACTTAACGTGATCTTTGTATTTGTTTTTTCTTGTATATGATGGATATGAAGCATCGCTATGCTTGTTCCAAATACGTAGGCCAGCATCTCCAAGTAAGCCGCCTTCTATCACATCTTTTCTTAAAACAAATCCATCATCTTCTCTGTTGATCGTCAACCCGTCGCTAACAGACCTAATCTCAATACTTGCTCTTTGCAAAGCCTGCCGAACTGAATTAGGTGTTTTTGCCCCAACTAATTTTGCTATTTTTTTTGTAGACAAACCCTCAACAACATATCTGTCGTGCAGCCATTGAACATCGTTCAATAATTTGTAACGATGACTTTTTCCGCCATCGCCAAGTTTTTTATCCGCCATTATATACTCCTGTTCTAATTACAAGAGTATATATGCTTCATAAATTATTTTCCGTGAATGGTAAACTCAATAATATTCACTGGATTGATTTGCTGAAGGCTGTAAACAATCATCTCATTGTTCATTACTCCACTCTTGCCTGCTTCCGCAAAAGTAGAATCATATCCTTTCGGCGGCAGACCACTAAATGAATGAGCGGGACGATATATTTTTCCCATCGCCACATCAGCCAAAAACATAAACTTGCGGTCGTGACCTCCACCTCCACCCCACGCCCCAGTAGCATAGCGAATTGCTTTGGTGCTCATATCGCTAAAATACACGCCATCTCCATACATTCTCCCCGTTACACCGATAGAACCACCACTCCTTGGAACCACAAATCCTGCCTTCAAAATCGACAACATATTTGCGGCCTTGGTGCCATGCCATAAACGCATCACATTTCCAATTGATTTTCCCTGAGCGTCGAATCGCTCGCTCATATGCCGAATATCCAAATTAAATGCTCGGCATACGTCATAATTTGCCACATCGTAATGAGAGCCCTTTGATTCTCGATAATAACGACGAATTTTGTCAATTATTTTACCATCTTCTATCAAATTCATTGTGACCTTGAACAAAGTAGCTTCTTGTACCGGAGCATCCTTTTTGCCATTGGCTTTCTGAGCATTGGCGATAACCGTGGCATAAGATGATTCCAGGGAATCCAGAATATCATTCTGTTGCTGTAATCCACCCGCACCAGTGGGGCTAAACATGCTGGGGAAGTGCATTTGACGCACCAGCCCCTTTTGCGGAATGAGAGAAAGGTAGGGGTTGAGAACGGCCTTGAAAGCCGCACTATCGAAATCACCCTTGGCAGCAAAACCATCAATCTGATCCAACAATGCACGGGCTTGTTGAACCTGATCTAGGGTAACAACCCCTTGGGTTGTTTTGAAATGTCCGCTACTCACGTCGTAGGTAATTTTTCCGCCCGACGCCTCATACAAGTTGTGGGCATTTACATCGGCAAAATATTGAATGAGTTTTTTCAACTCGGGCTGACTTGCCCCAATGTCATTGACGGCTTTTTGAGCCAAGGTGTGTTTGTCTACCACCTTGGGACCACTGCTGCTGGACATGCCCGCTGTCTCAAGCACTTGGTTTTCGACATAAGCCCCGCCAGCATGTTTGGCAGAAGTTTTTTCTCGAATTTTTTTCTCAAAATAACTTCGCCCGGCATTGGGGAACGTTTTTCGTTGTCCAGTACCTCCTTGTGGCCCATAATGAACTTCCACATCGCCACTTTCAAGCAATGTGATGTTCCAGAACTTGTTGTTCTTGCCATCGACATTGAATAGGGAAAAACGTTTTGTCTCAACTGCCATTTCAATTTATCCTTTCGAGTTACTTTCCCAATGTACAGGAAAACTATCCATATCTTGCTTCGCTATATCCGTCTTCCCATCCGTCCCACCAAGCCTCATAAGCTACTCGCTCAATCGCATTTAGTGTTGCCCCAACATCACTGACAGCGGGGCTAATCAATGCGGATACAGCCAAATCTTTTTTGACAGATTCCCACCATTTTTCAAATGATCGGTTGTCTCTTTTGGATTGTTCTTTGTCGTAGATCATTTTTGCTCTTTAATAACAATGGTGCCTTCCACCACGCCCCAAGACGACTCCTCAGAAAATGTATACTCTTCGGGAACTTCGTCTTTTCGCATCTGCCTTTTCAATATCCACAAATTGGAATCTTTCCAGGTGAGGTTAACCAATTTCTGGCCGGGCGGAAGGGTGGTGGTCATTTTCCCACCAAAGGATTTTGCCCTTTGATTAGCTGTGCATCCAGCGAGACAAAGCAACAAAACTAAAGCCATTTTCTTCATTTTGATCCTTTCATCTTCTCAATGTACAGGAAAACTATGCTTGGGAAAATCTCGATGATCCGCCGTTGAACCATATAAACCACCCTTGTTGATATGGGTGGGAGCCCGGTGGAGACACAATCATCGGCCCATGCTTTTCAATGAATGCAGCCAAATCATCGATTTCCACCGTGTAATGGACTTTATCCACACCACTGGCTGATGGGAATGGACCCACTTGCCGAACAGCCTCTGGAACTGGGGGGTTGTCGCCACCACGCCAATTATAAATTACGGCAGTCATTTTCCACCATATTTGTGATAAATTGCCTCTGCGTCTGAGAGCAGCCACTTTGCAACATCCCCAATTTCCTTATCTTGGTTGCAAAACTCAAGATATGCACTGAGTTTTCTAATGGCGGCACCAAGATCATTTCTTGCCTTAAAAAAATCGCCGCCCCGTGGCCACAACACCCACCAATGGGGACGGCGATACTTCAGCAAGCTCTTGGCATTTTGCACAAGGTCTTTAGCCAACTCAGAGATTACAGGTTTGGTGTCCATCTATTTGGCTTGGCACACAAACTCTGGCAAAACATTAATTGGCTCGGGACGGCCACCGATCACAAAATTGTGTCCCTGCACAATAATGGGACAAAGAATCTTGCGATCCTCTTTGCTCAAAACCTTACGGCCAGCATCCTCTTTCAAAAGCCTTCGCAGTGCCCGTTTGCGGCCTTCGGCTCGTACAAATTGGTCATGAGGGACACAATAGCTTGTGCCGGATACTTGCCCGACTACGGCTCCATCTTTGGACACCGTAATGTTGAGTCGAACACTACGAAACTTTTTGCCGCTGTCAACTTCTCGCAGCGACCGTTGTGATGGTTGTGCTGGCATTTCTTCGCCAATCTGCACACCAATTTGGGCAATACGCCCGTCACTCAAATTAACTTTCATTGTTGTTTACCTTTCTCAATTTGCAGGGATCAACGACGTACTCAATCAGAGTTCGGGTACGTTGTCAGGACTGATTAAATACGCAACATGGGGCTCACTCACCCACAAGAATTCATAGCCCACTTCGCCAGCAATTTGCTGCAATTGTTCGGCGGTATCGACATCATCGGAGCCATCATCGAATTGCATTCGCACAACGCCGGTTCGTTCTAAGACATAGAGGGTGGCGACGGTGCGGGCCGTGGGAATCATACCAATGGGCATTTCCGTTTCCAGGCCGGGAATAGGAACAATCTGTGCCGTTGCTTCGTCAAGAATCTTTTTTAGTTTTTTCTTGGTGGGAAGGGCACCAGTCGGAGAAAAATCTTCGCTGACGCCAACAGCCACTTCGAGGTCACGATTACGAGAATGGGCGATTCTTTTTGCCGCTTTCTTGATCTTCTTGTTTGACACAATTGGCTCCTTGGGAATGAGTTTTACACACCAGCATTATACTTCAGATTGGTGAGTTGTAAACTTCATTTTCTCAAAAGAGCCAATTCATCGTAATGTTGTAGGCAACTTAGGAGTTTGTCGATAGATGGGGTGTTTAGCGACTTGATGGTACATAGTTCTTGGGGGGTTTTGGACAGAAGCATATCCATTGTAATAATTCCATTCTTGGCCAAGATAGAAAGAGTTCGTGGGGAAACCCCAATAAATTCAAGATCATCGATGGGGTCTTTGTCATGGTCTGCTTGGGCAAGTGCTGCTAAGGCTTGTTCCGAAAATTCCATTCATATGTCTCCTAAATCCTCGTCTTCATCAGGGTTTTTTCTACGGATGGTATTTGCAACCCCTTCATAGGTTGCCCGAAGCACATCTAAAGCCATTTTTACAGAGACATTTGAAGAATGAACCTCAACATTTAATCCCTGTCCTTCCTGCATTAGATGCGGAACAATAAACATAAATCTATAATTTGGACGCTTGACCAGTTCCTTGACAATTTGGTGGGTAGTCGCTAATTCTAAATCTGTTTTTCCTGTTTGACTCTCTAGTTTCTCTTCATATAAATTGACTTTTTTTTGAAGTGAAGCTGTCCTTTTTATTAAGAAATAGAGTATCACCCCTACTGGAATAAGTATCGAAGAAACAATGTATAAAATCTGCATATCATAAATAAGTATCCTTCTTATTTTTTTATCTAAACAGAATGGAAATTGGATTCTGTTTGGCTTTTTCCTTCCAAACGGCTTTTATTTTTTGCATTGCTCGTTTGAAAGTAACATCAGGCACACCGGCATCCCGACAAACATCTAGGGCATGAGACATTGCCATATAGGCAATATCGGGGCTCATGACTTCGCCAAGCAAGCCATCAAGCAGAGCGAGAAGGACGATAATTTCGTCGTTGGAGAATCCGTTCCCGCTGGTCATTGCAGAGGGAACTACAGCATCCTGCTCCGAAGGCTGGGGCAACAACGGCGGTTGGGTCTTTAACAATGTCATCGTATTTTCCACACAAGTATGTTCCATCATCTTGGGCATCTAAAAATTGACATTGTTTCTTTGTAGAGTTCCATTCCCCAAACCCACAGGGAGCTTGCATACAACAAAATCCGCAATGAACACAAGGTTCTATTTCACTGATTGGGCGTGCCATTATTATTGGAAAAATGGTTCCAACCTTTTTTCAAATTCCTGCCACTCCTTTTTGTCGTAATTCTGGGTGCCAGCAGCCTTCGTCCACAAACGATGAAACAAGTGGAGCGTATTATAGGCAGAAAGTTGTTGTTCTGTCAAGCCCAGGGAACACGGCACTTGAGGATGAACGACAGTTTCTTGTAAACGAGCCCCAAAATACCGATCTAACGACAAAAAATTCTGCAACATTTTGTCGTCTGGATTGTATTTAAAATTACGATCTTTCACAATCCGAAAACGCAACAACGCCTCCCCCATTGTGCTGCGATCAGATTTGGGGATATTAAAATGCACAAGAGTTTCCTCAAGTACACTCAATATTCTTGTAAGATGAGTGTTGCCGACTGATTGCTTCTTCAATGCTGTGTATAGGTTTTTCATAGTGTGGTCAACGCCCGCAATGTGGTAAATACCCTCACCATGTCTTCAACAGGTGCGGAACCCACTGAGATAAATCCGTTATGCTTGATTTCTTCTTCCCAAACCTGTCTGTCACCCTCATTGAATTTCCATTCTCCAAGGGCTGTGCCAAAATCCAATCCCAAACAACACGCTAGGTCTTCTGCTAAATCCGCATTAAGTTCGGAAAGGTCGCCATCCAGAATCCTTGAAATAGCCCTAGCAGGACATTTAATTTCATGTTCCAATGAGTCTAAATCTGCCCATGACATTTTATGGGTGGCAACACCTTCACGAATCTGTTCAGCGAGACGCTGTTTGATTCCTTCTCTTCCACCTTCAAAATAACTAAACACATCTGGCAACATAGTTTTATCCTTTAAATGAAATCTCCAAGCAAATCTTCTATAGGAACCACATCCTCTTTCAACACAAATTCTCCCCTGGCCTCGATTTGATAATCCTTTGTAAATTCTTCCAAGGTTGGGGGCAATTCAGGAGTGTAATCAGCACGCAATTCTTGTATTTGATTTTGTGTCCAATTCCAACTTTCGCAAAACTCGGCATAGGCTGCCGCCATATCGACTAATGCTCTGACTTTGTTTTCTGCATCATCTGGATAATCGGCTTTAACCAAATACACTACTCCAGAATGAGCATCTTCGACAATCCAAATCTTCATGCAGCTTCCTTCACAGCAATGGGTTCCTTGCCCAGCACCGCATCAGCAGTGATATAATAATGACGCTTGGGCTCAATGTTGAATTTGGTATCCAACAACAAATTCTCTACCACTCCACGCAAAGCCCTTGCTCCCGTTCCCTTTTCTTTGGCTTTTACAGCAATTTGATGAAGGGCATCTTTTGTAAAATGCAAAAATGCATCATCCATGCGAAAATCTTCCTGTTGTTGCTTTATCAAAGCATTGCGAGGCTCAGTGAGGATTTGAGCAAGAGCATCTACGCTCAATTCCTCAATGGCAGCTATTACAGGCAAACGTCCAACCAATTCAGGGATAAGACCAAAATGGACCAAATCCTCGGTTGCGGCCTGTTGTAGCAAAGCATTTTTTTCTTTTTCTTTTTCCTGCTCAACTACATTCACACCAAATCCAATCCTGTTACCTCCCAATCGTTTGGAAACAATATTTTCCAAACCATCAAAAGTGCCGCCACAAATAAACAGGATGTTAGAAGTATCAATCTGAATATACTGTTGCTCTGGATGTTTGCGACCACCTTGAGGGGGCACATTAGCAATCGTTCCTTCCAAAATTTTCAAGAGGGCTTGCTGCACCCCTTCGCCACTAACATCCCGAGTGATGGAAACGTTTCCAGCAGATTTTCCAATCTTATCGATTTCATCGATATAAATAATTCCTCGCTGGGCTTGTTCAACATCACCGTCAGCAGCCATCAGCAGCTTCAGCAAAAGATTTTCAACATCTTCGCCCACATAACCAGCTTCGGTTAGAGTGGTGGCATCGCCAATAGCAAAGGGAACATCAACTTTTCGAGCAAGAGTCTCAGCCAACAGAGTTTTGCCGCTACCCGTGGGACCAAGCAAAAGAATGTTGGTTTTTTGCATTTCAACAAAATTATCCAAATTCACACCCCTGGCGAGTGTGTTCAGTTGTTGGTGTTTCAGTCGTTTGTAATGACTGGCAACGGCAACCGACAATATTTTTTTTGCTCGTTCTTGCCCAATAACGTATTGGTCCAAATAATCGGCCAACTCTTTAGGTCGAGGTATTTGTCCCAAATGTCCCAATCTACCTTCAGCTACACTCGACTCCATTATCTTCAGTGCCTTTTCAGCACACAAGCGACATATAAAACGATTGGTTATTTGAGATTGAACCAATAGCGGAACATCTTTGCCCCCCTGTCCGCAGAAACAACAGGTCTTCGATGTTTTTCGTACAACCATAGTATCCTCCTCTCAGATGATGTAAAAGCCTATCCACTACCATTATACTTCAGAAACCAGTCCTGTAAACCACATTGCCCAAATTACCCACTTTTTGAGGGAAACCACCTGCTTTTTAGGTATTCGTGATTCTGTTTAACCATGCCCATAAAATCATATCCCTCTGCCATAAGCTGTTGGGTGGTGCGACTGCCGATGTGGTGGACAAGCCCCAAATACATGGCGTAAACCTGATGTCCTGCCTCTTTGAGCCGCAAGCATAGATCGCTATCCTCGCCATAGGCAAATTGAAGATTTTTTTCGTCAAACAGCCCAAATTCTTGAAAAGTAGCTCTAGATAAAGCCATCGACCACCCCTCTACATAGTCAATGTTGTATCCGAAATCAGACCAAGTAGAGGTGGCATTTTCGTTTAAATAACACCCCTGATAACCTACCAAAGCAACCTGAGAATGGGCTTTTAGCCAAGCAATCATTGCCTTGTCCCAATCCTGCCACACGATTGTATCTGAATTCAAAAGAATCAAATAAGGGGAAGTCCCCATTTCGGCCAATCGATTGTTGGGAATGATGAAACCGAGATTTTCTTCTGATCGATGATATACAGCGTCTAAACTGCGTAAATAAGAAGCAGTTGGCTCAGATGATCCATTGTCCCAAATAAAAATTGTGAAATCTTCTGTGTTTGCCTGAATGGATTCGATACACCCCTGCACATATTTCAATTGATCTCTCACAACAATTAAAATATCTTTGTGAACAGGTTGATAATAATTATAAAGAGTTATCAACTCTTCTTTCAAATGTTCAAAATCAGTTATTTCCATAAGATATAAGAGTATGCACAAAAGCAAAGAGCCCCTTTTCGGGGCTCTTGTGCAAACATCAGGGATGTTTTTATTTATGCGACTTTGACGATGTATTTGCGAGTCTCATCGTCTTTTGACACAGCTTCTTTTTCACGAAGCTTGGCGAGGCAATTCTGCACAGCGGCAGACAAGCTAGAATCCGTGGCCGAGGTTTCATACCCCGAAGATTCAACCCGTTGGCGAATCTCAGCCAGGGTCAGGCCATTCTTGTTGCGTCCAAGAATTTTCATGACCACATCGGACAATGTGTGCCCGGCTTCACGTCGGCCACGACCTGGGGCTTTTTCGGATTTGGCGACCTTTGGCTTGGCGACCTTTTCAGTCTTCGCTGGGCGTCCACGCTTTTTACCCGTGGGCACATGATTGAGAGCCTGCCAAACAGCAGCCGGTCCAACTTCGATACCCTTCTCTCCCAAAGCCTTGATAATATCCTTGGGGCGAACATCCTTGTTCTCAGCAGCATAAAGTCGAATAGCTTCGGCTTTATTCACTTTATTTTCCCCATTGGATTTTGGGCGACCAACTTTCTTGGCGACGGTGGACTTCGGGCGACCAACCTTCGCTTTGGGAGCCTCAACCTTGGCAGTGGATTTCGGGCGACCAACATGAGCCTTGGCAATATAGCCATTGCCCAATTCCGCCTCGATTTCATGCTGCCGTGAGGTTAGCTGCTCATATTCCTCTGTCAGAGCAGTGAAACGAGAAATCTTGGCTTTTGCCACTTCTAGGACTGACAACATAACTAGGTTCCTTCTACAAAAGACTGGGTTTTTTAATTCCGTTGAACTCATTTCCTTCCATACCCAATTATACGACTGAAGTACCCTAAAAATTAAGTCCCTATTTGATTATTTTGCCGAAAAGGGGCTAAAACCGATATTTTATTAGCCTATGTGGGGGGATTATACACCTAAAGACTGGGAAGAATTTTCAAAAAATCGTCGTGGCAAAAGCCTTCCACACAAACATATTTGTCAACAATATCTTTTTCTGGATCGGTTAGACCACAATGTTTTTGAGCCGTGGCGGCATCTACGTGCCAATGGCGGCATATCCAAGATGCTGAAAGAATTTTGTGATATTCAGAAGTGTCGAATATTCTGCGACAAGACTCACAACTACTAATGCCCTCATATAAGGCTTGATTTAATTTATATCCACAAAATGGGCACAATAAAATCATTAGTGGCATATCCAATGGTTACATTATATCTACCCATATTAAAACAAAAAACCCGACCTTGAAAATCGGGTTTTTTGCTCTAAAGTTATCGGGGAAACCCTTACTTCTGCTTCTTCTTGTTGTGCGAAACAAGGATTCGCAGAATGTCGGTCTGTCCTTTGCGGAATTGCTCGATGAGCATCTTGACCAGCTTGGCATCCCAAACATCCACTTCCAGCTTGGTGCCTTCACCATCACAACCGTCATTTTTAATAACGGCTACAACTGGAAGATACCAAGCCTTTTCCATCTTAGCTCCGGTCAGGGGCTTGGGATCATCATTTTCGCTCTTGGCGTCTTTGGGGGTAGCCTTCGGTTTCTTGGCGGCGAGTTTCTTGACTTTCGCCTCAGCCACAACCTTGGCTTTCTTCGCCTTCGTTCGCTTTTTCGTGGCAGCAGCCAAATCCTTTTTGGCTTTCTCGGAAGCCTCGCCAGCCAATGAATCTTTCAATTCTTCGGCATCGGCAATGGCGGCAGTGGCTTTTTTAACAGCCCCTTCCAACACTTGCAGCTTCTCGAAAAATCGCTTTTCAGAATTTGCTTTCCATTGATCCCAGGAAGCTTCTTGCTTATCTTCGCCAACAATCTCTGCCAATTTATTGGCGACTTGCAAATTCATTTCGTCATTGCAAAGGGCGTCAAAGCATTTCTTGCTCAAGCCAGCACCCAATTTTTCGGCTTGATGCAACCATTCGGGTCCATATCCGGTAATGGCGATGATTGCCTTGTCATCTTCGCCACAGCTACGGAAATAAGAAATGGCGGCAATTTTGGCACCATCGCCAAACAACTTGACCGATTCCGTTTCGCTGAACGAAATTCGGTAAGCATCACGGTCGCTCATTTCTTGGACTTCGACATCGATAGTGCCATACAAATCCTTGGCGGGAACATACTCATTCTTGGAACGATCCCAGCACTTGGCATTATCATGAACCAATTTCAAGAGACTGCGAATACGACGTTCGCCGCATACAATCTGCACGCCGCCTTTGTACCATCGCAAAAGCGGTGAGTGCAAAAGCCCTTCCGTGCGAATTCGTTCCCGCAGATCAGCCGCATCCTCTTTAGACAAGCCTCTGCCCAGGATTTTGTGATCCACCAGAGCATGGCGAAGATTCTTGAATTCCAAATCCTTGGAATCCTTATTGAATCCGCCATCTGCCAATTGAATAGTGTCGATTGAAACTCGATACATCTTGTCGTGAAGATGTTCGACACCTTTGGGCAATGCTGCCGGTTTCTGCAAACTCTCTGACATACTCTCTGACATGGGTAGTTCTCCAAAACGAGGTTAAAAAAACGTTTTTTACCATTGTGCAACAAAAAAGTGAGCCACTTGACCCGCTGTGTTGTATTCGTCTTCTTTGTGTTTTTCGGAAGTAATCTCAAAAATGCTGGCCACGACAATAGGATCAATGTCGGTTCTGCGTTCCCACGCCTCAATAGGGGCACAGACATTGAAAGCATTGAATAATTTAAGCTTTTTGATCTCCAGCATTCTGAGAATTACCCCATAAGGCATATCACGTTGGAGATAATTTAATTTACCAAAGCGGCATCGCCAAACTTCTTTTTGTGTTTTTCGTTTAAGGAAACGACCAGTGACTACTTCTTCGTTCCTCACGAAATCAGTTGCTAGTCCGCCCCATGTACAATCTTTTCCAGAAGTTTCAGTATCAGTATGATGGTTATACATCCATTCAAAAACTTGTCGATCCCCTGATCCTGAATGACTAGTGGCCCGAGACCCCATCAGCATTTCAACCATATCGCCCGAATCCAGTTGAGCAAACCCCAGCTTGGTGGCTTGCTCACACCGCATGTCGAACATGGCCGATTGAACGTGCCGCCATAAATGATTTTCCCGCAAAGCATCGAACTTACGACGCCATGTTTCGGGCACGACTAAAGGACTTTGAACAGGCTCGACTTCTAGCTTTCCAAAAGCTTCATCGGTCAGATTTTTCACCTCTTGCAAAGTCAACGGCATGACGATTCTCCCTAAAACTGATAGTGACCTTCGGGTTTCCGACACCGAATTAGCCAGTTACACTCATACTCTTTTGTGCCAACACTGTCAAGTACCGAGTCCCTTCTACGCAATACCAATCCCTCAATTTCGGGCAAATTTATTTTTTCCTGAAAATGAAGCTCGAAATCGTTTGGAAAGGTTTCGGCCATCCAAAGATTCTCAGAAACCCATCTGGCGATGCCGTGATTTGGCTCCATTTGGGTGGGATGATGACAGATTTCATCCAGAATACGCAGCCGTTCCATTTGATTAGGGGCACCCAATAAATATGTCCCTGCCACCATCAGAACGTCAAAAACCACAATTCTGTTCTTCAAATAGGGGTCTGTGTCCTTGGAAACTTTGGCATGAAGCAGTTCGCTGTCAAGCCAATATTCCTTGCCACGCTCAAAATTGAGGGCTAGAATTTGATTCCGAACGGCGGAAGTGGAGGTCCATTGAGAATGCTCCTCCTTATGGCGGTTAAAAAAATTGACCTTGCCATCGGGGGTAATCTGAATTACATTCCTTGTGCCCTTGAATTTACGCTGCACCACCCACTTCCCAGTTGCCTCATATTTGGGCAATTGATTGGGTGGCACTCGATTCTTCGGACGTGGCGGAAAGATGTATTGCATGCCCCCATTATACTTCAGAAATGGAGGATGTAAACTGAAATCAGAACCACTCTACATGGGGGGACGTGTCCAAGAATGCGACCCATATTGCGATAATGGACTATATTGGATTGTCGGCTCTTTTTCCCAACTCGTGGCAATTATTACTTTTCCGCAACCATCGCAAATCATATTCAACTTCTCATCAAAAGAAAATTCATGATCTATTGGAATGATTTTTTTACAATGAGGGCAAGTTCTGGGTTTCATAATCATTATTGTATATATTTATTACTAATTGTCAACGAGAACCTTAAGAGATCGCAAGTCAGCTATACACCTATTGCGATTTTCTTCTATTATTGACTGATACTCCTTTTTTGTTTTTAGTAAAGTGCCCATTGTAGCCGCTCCGTAATGATAAACCCAGCTAACTCCACTTACAATCTCTTGTAGTCCATACGCTTTCAGCCGATGGGCCAATTCTTCGTCTTCATAATAACGTAACGGATATGGTTTTATGAAGCCGCCAATTTTGGAGAAAAGATCACGACGGCACAAAGCACAATACAATGGAAGATAGCCCTTGTCTAAAACCACATCTTGTGTGGGCGGATCAGTCTTATTAGCTTTTAAACGAGGATCACCCACCCCAGGATTATTTGTTCTTGGAGACACCATCCCGGCTTTTGGATTTTTCAAATGACTAATAAGTAATTCTTGCAACCAATTTCCAGATTCAATTGCACAATCAGACTGCACAAAGACCACCCATTCATTTTTGCCAGCTTCAAATCCCTTTTGTAACGCACCACCAAACCCCAATTGCTTCTCATTTTGAATTACCGTGGTGCGTGGAGCTTCCCGGTAGGCAGGAGCATAAGTTCTGTTAGGGGAATTATCATCTATGATATACAGATGGTAATTATGACTCTTTGTGTGCCTCCAAATACCCTGACACAATGTGTGCAATCGCTGATATTGTCCATGAAAGGGGCAAATGATATCTACCTTGGCTTGTGTCATAACATTGCTAACTAAAGGTCTGGCTTTGAAATCTTTTGCCATTTTTACATTATCCTTGAACTAAATAGGTTATATCTGCGTATATTATAATATGAAGAGAAAATACACACTAAATGAGTTGGCTTTTAATAAAATTAATGAAAATTCTGCTTATTGGATTGGATTTCTTATGGCTGATGGATGTATTACTACAAGAAAAAACTCATCACCTTATTTAAATTTAAGCATATCAGAAAAAGACAAAAACCACATAGATAAATTTAAAAAATTTTTGCAATCAAATCAGCCAACTTTTATCAGAAAAAATCATGGCTTTGAATCAGACACTTCATTAGCTTGCATTAGTATTTCCTCATATGCTTTAGTTAAATCTTTGGCGACATATGGTGTTGTTCCAAAAAAAAGTCATATTGCAAGGATATGCTCACAACTCAAAAACAACAGAAATTTTTGGCGTGGAGAAATAGATGGAGATGGTTGGATATTGACAACATTTAACCACTTGCCAGCTATTGGATTGGTTGGCAGCGAAACTATCGTAAAACAATTTGAAGCATTTGTGAAAAAATTATCACCAAAATGCAATGCCCAATCTTTTATGAAAAAAAACAAGAAAAGCTGGCAATTCCAAACCAGTGGCACGCATGCTTATGTTGTGATAAAAAAACTATACAACAATTGTGAAACCGCACTGGATAGGAAACACGAATTAGCTGCAAATATTATAAAAAGCAATTTTAAAAGCAGTAAAAAAGACTTTTCTGATATTCGATATAATGATTTACTTGAAATTTACAACGAACTTGGAACTTGGACAAAAGTAGCAAAACACATAGACATTACATATACATCATTGTTTAGATTGATGCGTAGAATTAAACCTGTGTAAATTGCCTTACCCCATTTTTCTTGCCATACATTTTACATTACTTATTTTTGCTATTTGAACGATATGTTTCCCTACATTGTCTGGTTTATCAAAAATAAATTGACAATTAACAACTTCGGGGAGTGAGGGGTGACATCGACCACTTACACAAATGACCACAAACTTTGCGTCTGTTGGCATATTAAGACCCCTTTTTAAACTGTATTCTTGATTTGGCTCATATTCATCTAAAATAATAAAAATATATTTTTTGGCATCTGGGTCTTGCGTATCAACCAAAGCCACAGACTGGTCAATAGCTAATGCGAAATCAAAATCTTGAGGAGTTTGATAATTAGCTATAGAGCCCACAACTGGCCCTGCGTTCCTTAAAATCTCTAAATTATTCGGATGGTATACATAACCTCGATCATCGTCTTCTATTTGCTGAATACATTCGATAATTTGCGATTTAACTATTGATAAAGATCGAGGTTGCAAATTTAAAACAAACGCTAAAACAAGAGGATCATAATGATACATACTTTAATAGTAGAGAAGAATAATGGAAAATTTAACACCAATTCTAGAAAATATTGACCAGATAAGACACACCCTCGATGAACTCAATCGACGTGTCTTGGAACTCAGCATAAATCCACAAATTTGCTCTGACTCCGAACTACAACATGAAGAACTCAAAAGGTTGTTATCCTCTCCAAATTGGCCAGAGGCAATTTGCATTGACAGCTTGTGCATAGATGAGGGAGACAAAAAAAACAGAGCCGTAGGCATTCTAGAAGTTCTTAAAATATTTGATATTGATCCCAAAGATAAAAAATGCTTGGACTACGGATGTGGAGAAAAATACTTAGTAGATGCTATGGCTCAGACAGCTAAACTATCCGTGGGCTATGATCTGTTAGATAATTGGCACGAAATTCAAAAAGAAATTTATGATATCGTCATATTGTATGATGTGCTGGATCATGCTGAACGAGAAACTCCTGTGGATATTCTCAAAAAAATAAAATCTGTTATTCACGAAAATTCAATAATTTTTATTCACTTTCATCCCTGGTGCTGTGGACATGGTGCTCATTTGTATCGATCAATTAATAAGGCATACATCCAGCTATTCTTTAATAAAAATGAATTAAAAGAAATGGGATGTACACTAACGCCAGCCACAGAAATCATCTACCCCATCAGAACCTACAAACAATGGATTAAGGATGCTGGCTTTAAAATTGTAGAAAATGAAATTCATCGTAGTGCTGTTTCGGAGTTCTTTAGACAAGAGCCTCTTCTCAGCAAAATAGAAAAAATATGGGGACCAAGATTCACATTAGACCAAATGGGCATAGAGTTTGCCGATGTAGTCATTAAACTTTAGATTGGCACAATCTTCAAGCCCACTTCTTTGAGAATCAATTTCAAATCATATACTTTAACACCAACCGGAAGGTCGCCCTCTTGTGCCTTCATCAAACACATGGTTGAATAACCGTGTCTTCCTTTGAGTTCCGATCCATAATCGGATTCATTGCTCCAGCAAACCTCCAGCATATCCCCATCTGCATTGTAAAATGCACCGGGTCGAAAATTTTTGCCATTACACTCGTGACATGCTAACAATTCATCAAGAGTCGTGCAGTCACAAGCTTCATGCTCCGCAGCAAAAAGAACCTCTTCTAACTTGATAAGAACTGCTTTTTTGTCCCGATCATGATGCCAAATGTCTTCAATTGCCATATATTGCGTAGGCGTTCCTGGCATTGGTTTCATAAGCACCGTAAGCCAATGCTGTTCCCAACGCACCTTCTGGTATTCTGTATTTTTCTGCAAGAAATCAGTAATTAATTGTCTTGCCTTATCAAGCCCATGACTTACCGACAATTCCATCGTGTCGTCTTTGTATATCATTAAACCACCTTATGTTTGCGTAGAGTTTCCACCACGTCTTGCAGAGCCAGAGCCGCAGCATCTTGCTCCACAATGCATTTTTCTAAACTGCCGTAGTGATGCTCTAAACAAGTAAGCAAAAGCTTTTTAATTCTATCTTCGGGAGGACTGTAAGGAACTGGACTAGGTTCCCGATTATACAATTCCTCCAACTGTTTTTCTTTCAAGTTGAACCAAGCTTGCACTTCTTCCTCGGAGACTTCGCCACGACGAATAGCTTTCATGTGCTCTCTCGCCCGGCGTAAATCCAAATCACCCAAGGTCAGAATTTGCTCGCATTCATCCACCAACCGCACAATGTGATAAAGGAACTTCACATCAGTGTTGTGGATTTTCTGAGATTCAAATCGCTTGGTCTGTGCCATACCGTCAGCAAATAGCTTGTTGTAATATTTATAATCTGCTTCTGGCAATGGATCACTTCGATTTTCGACTTTACCCAATACCTCGATGCCATACTTTGTTTCGGGATTCTTTGCCTCTGCCCAAGTTGTGGCATGAGGAATGTAATGAGCATCCTCGAACTCTCTAATGGCAACCACCAGCTTGTCCCTACGCACGTTAGATGCTTTGGACAACTGGCTGAAAGCATATCCCTTGAATTTCTGAAAACATCCTTTGTGCAAAAAAAGTTTCCTATTTTCCCGCACCATGACGCCAAGCTGGGTGGAATGCAAAACACACTCAATCGGCACGAACAAGGAATCAACCATGTTTGGATTGTTATCCATGCACAATTGGAAATATTTTACAATATTATAGATGCTGAGATCGTATTCCCTGCCTTTACCAGCCAAGGCGTCTTCAAGCTTGACATGGTGGTTTTGGAATTGTTCAAAACGTTCTTTTTGGCGACCGAAGCCAGAAATTTCGCCATCAAGATGCGGGAACACAATGTGCTTTGGAGGGATGCAGAAGCCATAAACGTCCATATCTGATGTGTCGGATGAAACTCCGTAAGCCACAGAGCCCATCAGGACTTCATAATGGACGTTATCCGCCATCCAACTCGGTGGATGGATTAATCCTTTTTTCTCTAATAGCTCAACTACACTTGGCATAAATATCTCCTTCGATACTTCTGCATTATACTCCAGAACCGTAAGAATGTAAACTGAGATGGATAAATAAGTGGTGAAAACCCTTAGGGGGGGGACAAAATAGGGTTTGAAAGAATTATATGCTGCAAAAACTAGAAATTGCTCATAGTATTTTAGATGAAATCCCTGTGGGGATATTTTGGAAAGACAGAAATTCTGTCTATTTAGGATGCAATCTGTGGCATGCAAAGGTTGCTGGAATATCGGCAAAAGATATTGTGGGGAAAACAGATTACGACATGCCTTGGTCGGCAATGGCTGATAAATACATTAGCAACGACAAACAAGTAATAACCTCTCAAAAAAAACTTGACATAGTACAATCCATCACCATTAATAACAATGAAGAAAAATGGTGGAGGCTCACCAAGTTGCCACTGTTGGTCGATGGTAAAGTTTCTGGTGTTTTAGCTATTTGGCAAGACATCACCGAAATCAAAGACATTCTGGATTCATTGTTGAGTGTTCTGAGTGCTTGCGTAGAAAAAAGCAATAAAATTAATAAGAAACTTGAAAACTATAAGTTTTAATCAAACTCCTTAGAAGGGAGAGCCATGTTACATACATTAGAAATTGCTCATAATATTTTGGATGCTATTCCATTGGGAATATTTTGGAAAGACAAAAATTCAGTTTATTTGGGTTGCAATAAATGGCACGCAGATCGTATTGGATTGACCACAGGAGAAATTGTGGGCAAAACAGACTATGATTTATGCTGGTCTGCGATGGCGGATAAATATATTCAGGACGATCAAGCAGTAATGGGACTTCAAGAAACACAAGAGTTTGTAGAGGAGTCCAGAATTATTGGACATGATGGCAAAGAAGTTTGGGCAAAAACCACCAAAATGCCATTAATAGTCAACAATCAAGTCATTGGTGTCCTGGGATTCTGGCAGGATTTGACTGAGTTAGATGATTTTCTCACCGTCCTCTCAAAAACTCTTGACCAAGCATCGTCCACAACGGATAAAATCGGAAAAAAAATTGATAGCCATGCCAGTCACTTGTTTGATAAACGACAAGAAGAAAATAGCAATATATTTAAACAACGGCAATCTGAAAACCATTACACATTTGAAAAACGACAAATAGAAGACAAAGCCAGATTCGAAGCAGACAAAATACTGCATCAAGCTAAAGACAATCAAACAATTGTAACACGTCAAGCTGAAAATGACAAATTGTTTACAGATCGAGAATCCGAAGATAAGGAATAGCCTCCCGTGGATTTTAAGCACGGGAGGTATCCTGAGTGAAATTAGATCAACAAATCAAATCTTCCTCTTTCAATGACTTGTTCAACAGCATTGGTTTTCTTGCCGCTTCTGTGATCGACCGCACGCTTCTTGATGAAGTTGTAAGTGCGTATTTTATCACCTCTGCCGCCGCCGCCAAGCTGGGTTTTTCTTCCTTGGTCATAAGCAGATTGAGTCGCACTATTTTTGTGCTCATTCACCTTGGCAGAAATAATTCTTAAAGCTATTGCTTTATTTTGTTGTTGGCTTCTTTCAGTGCAAATAACCACCTGAACCTTTGTGGGCTTATGAGTAATACGAATGGCATTACTCGTTTTGTTAACTGCCTGCCCACCTGGACCCGAGCTTCTTTTGAATGCCACGATATCCAAATCATACTCAGGAAGTAATTTCTGGGTTTGTTGAGGTGGCATTGGCAAAACAGCAACCCCCACAACACTGGTTTGCCATCGACCATTTTTCTCCGTGGGTGGCACACGTTGAATGACGTGTTTTCCCATTTCTTTGGAGAAGGCTTTGCCGACGCCAACGCCACGAAATTGTCCCACGACTTTGCCGGGAACAGAATCTAGCATTTCAGCTTTAAAGCCATTGGAGGCCGCATATTTGCAATAGGCGGCAAATAAATCATAGACAAAGAGGCACGAATCAGAGCCTCCTTCGCCAGCGTGGATTTCTAAGATAATGTCACTGGCTTCGGAAAGGGAGCTAAAGACACCCTCCCGCTGTATTCAACTGTTGGTTTTCACTAAAGACACCTCCGATTTTTCTTACTCATTTTCTTGCTCCTTGTTAAAACTTTTACTCAACACTGAAATGACACCAGAAACAATCTCGTTCATTTCGTCGTCTCTCTCATCTGCAACTAATGTAATCAGGTCTTTCTGCCCAATCACATAGATCATTGTATTGGGACCGGCATTCCCCTGATCCCAATCCCATTCTGCTTTACAAATCTTGTCCTTATAAACAAAAATCTCACTCAATTCCCTTGTGGGAAGTTTGTGATAGTCTTCGTAATACTCCTCCGTGTTGGCGTTCTCAAATACTGCATTTTCCCAATGCTGCCGTATAAGCCTTGCTGTAAGATAAACCGCCAGCTTCTCATCAATTTCATGTGGTATCAGTATATCAATGCCGCCGATTTCCATATAAGAATATAGTATAGCAGCAGCAGAAACAGAAGTCAAGTGGCGGCAGCCACCAAAGGTTGAATTGGAACCAACTTATCAGCCCCGGCGTGTCTCACACCGATTGGACGAGCTTGAATGAATGTGCCCCTCGCTTGGGGCATGTCTGGCTCGCCAACGACTTCGTATTGGGTGCCCTTAAACATAATTTGTGGACGATTTCCTGGTTCGAATTTTTGGGTAAGCCAACTATGTACCTCATCGGCATCGGCACCAAAAACATCAGTCACCAAGTCATCAGGATGCACTTCGTTGAGCCACTGTTTGTAATTATGCATACTCATATATAGAACCATGCATACAAGAACAGAATTGTTGAATTCTTTAATTCAAAAAAATAATTACCAAACCTATTTGGAAATAGGCACAGCATCGGGATGGAATTTTAATGCCATTGTTATTAACTACAAGGAGGGAGTTGATCCTACGCCCACGTCAGAGTGTAATCCTACACACAACATGACTTCTGATGAATTTTTTGCTCAAAACGACAAAAAATTTGACATCATTTTCATAGATGGATTACATGTTGCAGAACAAGTAGACAAAGATGTTGAGAATTCATTATATGTTTTAAATCCTGGGGGTATTATTATTTTGCACGATTGTAATCCTTTGGAGGAATTTTGGCAAACACCAACTCAGCAACACACAATTTGGACAGGAACTGTGTGGAAATCACTTGTCAAATTACGAACAAGAACAAATTTGTTAGTGGGGGTTATAAACATAGATTTTGGATGTGGCTTTGTTAAACAAGGCAAACAAAAACCTGTAGAACTCCACACAGATTTAACATATGCTTTACTTGAAACCAATAGACAAGAATGGCTAAATCTCATGAGTCCAGAAGAATTTTATAGCTTGATTGAACCAACGGCAAAATAACTGACATGGGCTGGCTCAATATTATCTTTTTGCAATCGAGATTCAATCCACTCTCTAGGAATACGCACCACAGAGAGTGGGGGAGGATTGTCGTATTGATGTTCAAGATGTTCTTCAATACGATCAGCCCACCACTTTACCTCTGACCTTTCCGTAAAGAATACTTTTCCCTTCGAATAGCTTCTATAAAAACCTTGTCCCATTGTCGGCTTCCCAGACCTTATCTCACCTGTTTGAATTATTTTCCCCGATACAGGCGAAATATGATATAAATATTCGTCATTTGGCTCGCTATATTTGAATGATGACAGTGGCACCACAGATAAAGCCTGCGTATTTTGTTCACTGAGCCATTGAGTAAAATTATGCAGCATATATTTTGTCATAGTGATGAGCTATGGCCCATTGGCAAATTTGTTTGAGAACTGCCAAACGCTGTTCAATTCCATTGGCAGACAAGCCACCCACATGCATTGTGGCCCCTCCGTGTTGCGTAACAGAATATGGGTCTCGTTGATGGAGTTCTGTTTGATCTCTTTCTACTTGTTGAATTCTCATCAACAATTCACGCACATCAATGTCAAAAAATCCCCCATCATTGTCTGGATATTTTAACAAATCACTAAAAATCACTCTTGCATTAGCGTTCGCCAGATTTAATGGTGGTGGAGCATCTTGTGGTCCGCTAAATTTCAGAATTGGCACTCGATACACTTCGCCTTTGAATGCACCACTTTGTTCTTTTTTAAATGGAGCATACTCCACACCCATTTCATCTAGATAATATTTAATAGCTTGTAAAATGGTTTTTACCATAGGCTCTGGCCAACCTGCGGGATAGAAGCTGAGTTGTTCGCCATTGCCATCAAGCGTAATTGTTTGATGGTACATCGAGCCTCCATCCCTCACGGCTTTTTGTTCTTCAGGAGTTAGTTTTTCCCATAAAGGACGAGTTATTTTTCTCGCCAGATGATCGCCAAGTTCATATAAGTCATTTACGTCATTTTGGGAATCATAATCCTGAATATAGACATTCATACTTTCCCGCAACTGCAACCATTCATTGAAGTATTTCATACAGTTATTTAGGCATCATTAACAAAAAAAAAGCCCGGCTTTCACCGGGCTTTTTTTCCTCCTCAAAACCTATTGGCAAGATGGATAGTAGTAATATTGTCGAGGTTGACAATAGGGTTGAGTCTGATAGTAGTATTGTCGGGGCTGACAATAGGGCTGAGCCTGATAAGGCTGATAGTAGTATTGTCGGGGCTGACAATAGGGCTGCTGTTGATAGTAGGGCTGTGGCTGTGTTGGCTGACCATCCCGCTGATAATTCCCAGTCGATGGATTGTAATACCAACCATCCTTTTCATCATAACGACGGTCATAACGATAGTCATTATGACGATCATAATCATAGGGTCGAAGTGGTCGGAATTCATGCTCCCACTTCTCTTTCCAACCATCTCTCCAAGATTCTGCCGTTGGAGGAATAATGGGAGGCGACGGCGGCAACGCACCTTGATTTGGCATCAATTCAGGGCAAGCTGGACGCCAAACCTCATTGTCATAACCCCGATTGTCATAACCCCGAGGCATCGGAGGTACGGGCACCAGGGGACGGTCTTGGGCAAAAGCAACGTTTGCCACGAAAAGCAGTACGCAGCAAAGCACACTTCTCATAATTGGCTCCTTCCATGAAACTGAGATTCCTACACACTCCATTGAGCGTGTTTCATACTCCCATTATACTTCAGAAATGCGGGATGTAAACTTTTTTCCAAAAAAAAGGCTGGCAGCATTGCTACCAGCCTAATAATCATCGAGAGATAGCTTGCCGTGCGGCAGAGGCCCGACAATTTACTTAGTCTACCAGTGGATCATCAGGATCATTTGAAACAACGGCGGCTGTCCAGGCACCAAAGCCAAGTTCAATCCAGCTTTCGTGAATCCAAGCCCATCCACCCTTGCCCCAATCCTTGCCCCAAGAATTTACTACTTTGTAATAAACTTCGCCATCCTTGATTTGCATACCAGCAAGATACAAAGCGTGTCCACCACCATTTTTATGAGCATATCGTTTAATATAACCATTTTCATCTGGCTCAAATTTAGATGTTACAAACACGCCAATTACAACAGGTTTGCATCGTTGAATGGCTGAGCCGACTTGTTCTAGTGACTCACACAAGAAAGGCTTCATTAGTTTATGTTTTGCCCTATCGGCTTCATAGCCCTTTTTGTAATTAGGCTTTTGCCAATTCCACATATCAGCATATTCTGTGGTGCATATACCCTCTTGTGTTAGCAAATTCAACGCAGTTTCAAGCATCATGCCATCATCAGAGCCATTGTTGCCCCGACGATAAAGATCAGCAATTGACCACTTTTCATTTTTATAGCCGCAAATTTTATGCAAAGTGGCTGCCATTTGTGTTGCAGCACAAGCACAACAACTACTTTGTCCATCTTGATCTGCAATCTCTGGGATGAATCGACCGAAATCTACACTAACCCATTTGTCTCGTGAAATTAGTGGCTCATTGGGAGTATCTTCAGTATATACTCTACCCTGCCAGCGGGTTTTCAAATTAGGTTGAGCCGGTTTCAATCCTCCAAGTTTTCGCCATGCTCCAGCAGCCCAAAGAACTTCTTTTTCGCCGCCTGCCACTGCTCCAGGGGCTTTCTTTACTGTTTCTAGTTCACGAACCAACTTGACTGCTGCTTCGCTATCAGGGGGATAGGCACCGCCATATACCACCTCCCCGGCTTTGCCAACTAACAAATATGGCAAAGCAGCAGGCTTGCCATTCTTTTCCAGGTCATCTAAATAACTAAAATATTTAGTCAAATCTTTTCCGGGTTGTCCTCGGTAGACAAGCCGAATATCATGATTTTGCCCATCTAAATATGTTCGAAAAGCTTCATCAGTCAACAATCGTCCATTTTCTTGTGTCCAATTCAATGGATCATGAACAACTACTAAAGACAAATGCGAAATCGTAATAGGTGGTTTGGGCGGCAAATCCTTCTTCAAACAAGAAGAAAATGAACACACCACCACCGCCAACATAAGTCCCCATACTACATGCTTTAACTTCCTCATAAGATTACCTCCAAAAGTGTCCACTATAATATAGTCTGGAACTTTTTGTTTCCAATCGTACAGTGGAAGCAATGTTGGTAATTTTCGGGCGGGATAGTGTACGGACTGTGTATTTCTAATCCTAGTTCTACTCGTATTTTTTCCAACCGTTGACAAAATACATTCAACCAAAAATACACAGAACCTTCATGTATGATAGGGCTATAGAAGAACTCTACTTTTTCTCCTTCGTATTTTCTCCACAAGTCCATATTAGGGGGCATTTCTTTACGGACCACAGAAATGTGGGCAGGATACATCTGGGGCTGGATTTCTACATATTTTGGCAACAACGCTCGATAGTATCGAGTGATTTCAGGATCGACATCTACCACAAGATGGGTAAAGCCGTATCTCAGGGTGCCAATGGATGAATGTAGAAGCATGATGACTCTTCTAACCAACGCATGATGACTCTTCTAACCAACGATCTCTGGCGGCTACGGCATCCATTTTGTCAGCAAAATTTTCGTAATAAAGTGTTTTGCCTTTTTTTATGATATGCACACGCCATTTTCCACTATGTTTTTCCCAAAACACATGTTTGTAACCAGACTTGTTGTTGAGTGGCAAACTTATTGTATCAACCAATTTTAAATGTTTTTTTCGTTTTCCACGAAGTATTGCCGATACCGTACTGGGGTCTGTCTTAAATTTTACAGCAATATCTTTTTGTTTCATTCCGCTGTTGTAATCTTCAAAAATTTTTATTGCTTCTTCATCACTGATGTATTTTCTACTTGCTTCTCTGTAGAGTATTTTATGTGCAAAACAATTCCATAACATATAAGGCTTCACCATATCAATAAGTGCCTTATACGACTCAGTGCGAACTCTAATTACATTGTCTTTGCAAACAGTGCTTTTAAATCCCATTTGCGACAATTGGCTTACAAGAAAATTGCAATCATCTCTGTTAAATGAATATGTGGCAAATTTTACACATCTGTTTTTAAGATTATTTGTACCATCGTCAAAAAACCAAATAGCAACTGCCAATGGAGTAAGTGTTATATTGTGCGGAACAATTTTTACACCTTTTGGATACCATATCTTTCGCAATTCTGCCAAGTGAGGATGAGTTTTTGTATAAAATTTAGATTTTGAATACTGCTTTCCCTTCGCCCAATTTTGGCAAGTTTTAACAGAACTAGCTATACTGCCAAAAATACCAAAATGCCAATTCAAATATTCTATTCGTTTCGTTGCTTGACTTTTTGAGAATGATGGAGAGCCATATTTAACTTTGGTTAAATGTCCATCTCCCAATAAAGAGCCTGTTAAAACTTGTAGTTGGTAGTCAGAAAAAACAAATGTGTCGTTTGCCATACTATTATATAGTATACAAACGACACATTTTCGCAATCTTATCAAAAATTATTCTTTTGGATTGTCGTTTTCCAGTTCAGTCGTCCAAAAAGCCTCGGATACCATCTTGTCTATGAAATGCTTCCAAGACTTGTATACAAATCTCTTCTCAACCTTAAACAGGCTGAATTCTGGCTTCTTTACCTCACGCCGCAATTTCATATGGGCTTGCACTGGAGTGCGATTATCTTTCTTTTGGTTACAATTTATGCAACAGCTTGTGCAATTTGTCCAAGTTGTTTGTCCACCTTGGGCACGAGGAACAATGTGGTCAATCGTCAACTCTGACAAATCGGGTTGTTTGCCGCAATATCCACAAGTGTAATTATCTCGCTTGTGGATCATTCTTCGGCTGAATTTCACCTTACGGCTAGGCAGCTTGTCATAATCCGTCAGCAAAATAATCTCAGGGATTTTGAACTGCTGGAATGCACTACGCAGACCTTCTTCGTCATCCATAACCCTTAGTTTGGACCAATCATCCCAATTGTATGTGGTGAATGCGGTAGGATCAATAATCAATGCTTTTTCATTAAAAAGCATGGATATAGCCCTACGCAATGTGACTACGTTTACAGCAGTCCACATTTTGTTCAAAACCAATACATGTCGTTGAGTCAATACATTTCTCATTTTACTCTCCCAGTAGCGGCACCGGGATTTGAACCCGAATTTACGGCTTATGAAACCGCTGTCCTAACCAGATTGGACGATACCGCCAAAATTATATACTGTCTTTAAACTTTTTCTTTCTTTCTGCTCTCAATTGTTCCAACTCTTCATCATGAAAGAACTTATAAGTTTCCATCATAATAACACTCTTTAATAAAGCCATTTACCAAGTCATGTGTAGAAAGAGGGCATTCTTTTTCTTTCTTAAATTCCTTGGCTTTTGCATAAATTGCATCAATGTTCCATCGCAATTCTTTGTGATGCACAACTTCTTTTGCATCAAATGAAAATCTGAAACTTTCAATCCATTGAATCATTTATGTCTCCTATTTACTAATCTTTTTTACCAAAACTAAAAGGCAATTCTGCTGCCTCGAATCCCGCTGCTTGTTTATGTCCCCCGCCACCATATTTCTTTGCAATCGCTGAAAGATCAATGTCTTTGCTGGTGGTCAAAGAGAAAATCCATTGTTTTCCATTCCACCAAAACCCAAGCATCGCATCGTGTGCAAAAGGATCAAAACGACTCTTGTGAACACTGCTGCCCCGGCTTGGGCCATTGATTACTGTCCATCTCAATCCTTCCCATTCTAAATCAAAACCTGACGATTTGCAAGTATATACATCTTGCTTTTCTTGGTATTCTTGGCAAAAACGACCCACACTAATTACATTACCAACACTTACTGGAGCCCTGTCTTGCAACAGCATGTCCCACCATTTCATATTGTCGGGTGGCTCAGCCAAACATTTCATGCCATATTGAAATGGCAACACACGATCATCTTTATGATCCCACACATCGTATCTTCCCAGCAATTTAACAGCTTCCGGCATGGCAACATTTGGTGCGGCGAAATACATCCACGTCAATTCGCACGCAGCCAAATCAGTGGCTCGCAATCCTTCAACGTAAAACACAGCCTCTTTTGCCCAATCAATTGAAGTCTTGTGATGGTCGATCCAAGTCAATCTACATAAATCTTTCAACCTCCACATATCAGTATACGGTTGAACGGTGAAATCCACCATAAAAATTACTTCATCTTTTTCAATCAACTCCCAAGGAAACTTCTCCCCATAATTAACGGGGATAAGTTCACACGATGGATGTTGCAATTTGACAATAGCCGCAGAACATTTTCCATCAAAATCACAGCCGTGGTAAAAACACTTCATTTACAACATCCTTTTTATATAAAGCCCTGCGATATAACTGAGGCGGCAGCTTCAATCATTGCTTTTTTAACACTTTCCTCTTTGCTATTTTCGCCACCAACGCCATTATGATCCCAAGTGTGCCAAACTCCATTATTCCATACATTGGCAACCAATCTCGGATTTTTGCCCCTGCCGACATATAATCCCCAACTGTCATTTCCCAGTGATTTCCAACACACAAGTGGCTTCATACAGTGTTCATTCAATATAATTGTAAATGCCCCGTAATCGGATCAATTTTTTCATCTAAGTCAGGACCAATTGCCAAAGCGGTAAGGGTGGGCACTCCACCAAATTCCGTTAGACCACTATCAGTAATTGTGTGTGCTTCAAGTCCTGCTGCCTTGGCTTTCTCGTACAATTCCTTCAACTCAGCTTCGCTATGACATTGGCAACATACCTTAGCGAAATTTCCCTCTATCCATTCCCATTGTGCCGCCGAAAACAAGTCATTCACTGCTGGATGCGGTCGATTTCCCAAAGAAGAATGCAGAGCAGCTTTCTGTATCCTTAGGGACATAAAGACCATAGCAGCGTGAGCCCCTTGGGCAATTTCTTTGCCTCTTCGCATCTTCAAATCTTTACGAATGACGATGACTTGTTTAATTTTGCTCATAACAACGCACTTTTCACTAGAGGATCATGGGAAAACACTTCCACAAATTTCTTTTCTTCACATGTGGGAACATCAACAGCATATTTCTTTCGCAATTGTGATATTCTCGTTGCCTCTAAACTGTGTTTCTCCAACAGGTCTCGCACATCCTCATCTGACGCCCAATCTTGAAAATTCACTATCATATTTTTTCTCTTATTAAAGATGGATTTTCATATTTTTATTTTACTACAAAAATCACTTTAATAAAAGAGTAAAAATCAAAAAAAAGAGCCCCGGCATTTGTTTTGCCGGGGCTCTTTGAAAATCAGGGCTTTATTCGTCTTCCCCGTTTCCATTGCTTCGGCAAGTCGGAATCAACATTCGTCCATCTTCCATATTGCGATGCACTCCACCAGAAATTGCTTCGCCAATACGTTCCCAATGGGAGATTTCATCGCCCTTGGGTTTGTTGAGCAATTCCAAGTGCTTGGCCATCGACTTGGCGGCGATTCCAACATCATTGGCATGAATCTTCAATCCCTCATCGGAATTGCTGACAGCCGACAACTTGGAACGCTCCACCGCTTCTCGGATGACTGCGGCATTGTGACCGACCAGCGGCTTGACAGCCTTTTGCAAATCGGCATCCTCTGCCACCAGCTTGTCACCAGCGTAGTAACGAACCAAACGCACGGTCGCACTCATGTCAGGCGGATCGATGGTCACAACCGCATCAATTCGACCCGGACGAATAAATGCACTGTGAATCGTTTCCACCAAGTTGGTTGTCAACACCACCATAATCTCGTGATGCTTGCTGTCAACACCGTCCACCAAGTTGAGGACGCTGTTCATGTCATCATCACGCTCATCGCCACCAACGATACGATCAACGTCTTCTGCGAACACCACGGCGGGCTCATACAACTTGGCGAAATTCAACGCCAAGTCCAAATCCCGCACGTCTTGCAGATACAGGAACGTCCATTGATTTTCGACACATTTCTTTGCCAACACATGGGCTGTCAAAGTTTTTCCAGTGCCGAAGGGGCCTTCGAGCAACACACCCCGCTTGAGCGGAATGCCTTGCTTGCGGCAACGCTCGGAATATTCCACCGGGTTGAACAGGCTGGTTGTCACCTGTTGCATGGTGGCTTCCGACAAAATCAATCCATCGGTCTTGATGCCAGCCGTTTCCATGAACTTCGGGCAGAAGCTGGGATTGAACTTTCGGATACGATTGCCATCGGTATCACGGAAATTCATCTTGATAGCCTTGCCACGATAGATGCTATCGGTCTTGCATTTCTTGCGGACCAATTCGGCAATCTCATGGACCACGCCTTCATCCCGACGAACAACCTCACCCTGCAAACAGAAAACCGGGCGATTTTCGATCATCTGGAAATTGCATTCCAAATAACCTTCAACCTTCGGAATCTGGCAACGTCCCCACGGCACTTGCATGGTTTCGCCAGCACCAATATCCACGGCAATCATGGTTGGCGGATTGTCCCCGAAAAATCCAGGGGTCGGAATCAAATCTGCCCAACCGTACTTTTCCTTCAAGACCCGGAAGAAATTCACAGCCCCATCGAGCGGGAAAGCCTCAATGACTTCGGAAATTCCAACCGTAGTCATTTCTTCCTTCTGCTTACGCTGAAGCCATCGAATTCCCTCATCGAGGCTCATCCCATCGGGAAGGATAATCCTATCGCCTTTGCGATGAATATTAACCTCCCCCAAAAGGGCTGACCCCCCGGCGATCTTTTGGAGTTGGGAAACAAAATCTGACAATTTTTTTTCGTCTGCCACGCTGGCTACTCCTTTGCTAAAGTTTTCTTAGAATACCACATCGACAGACCCATTATACTTCAGAAAGTTGGGTTGTAAACCTTAGGCGGGCAAATTACTCAGACTCTTCGAAACAGAACTACGTTGACCACCCCACAAGTATTATGTTAGTTCCAGCTTATATTACCCTGGTTTTCTTTGTGTGCGTTTTAATTCTATATCCCTCAAATAGGTCGAGATTCTTTTCAAAGCAATCATCGCAAATGACGCATCTAATCTCATCACAGGACAACATTTTGTCAAGTGCTCCCTCAGGCGGATTTGAATAACCTATTTGATCGTGGCGACTACCATAACCAAAAGAAATTATGGCACAACCACCATCACTAGGCCCACACTCATTAACTTCTAGCTCTTTTTTACACAACAAGCATTTGGGCATTCTTCTTCCTCTTTTTTGAAGTGTTTGACAACCTTCCACAAAGCATAAAGTATTAAAGACATCAAGATAAAATCAACACCAGCCGCATAAAATTGTCCAACTTCAAATTTTAAATTAGGAACAGGTTCCCAAACAGCCTGTCTCCATGTTTCTCCTGTATATTTGCCCAAAAATTGAACAATGGGCATAATCAAACTCTCGGAAAAGGCTGTAATCAATTTGGAGAAAGCTATGCCCAACGTAAATGCAATCACTGCACCGAAGGTTCGTTGCTGAAAAGCAAATGCTTTCCACTCATTAAAACGATCATCCAACTCCTGTCCAATTCTGTCTAGGACAACTTGGTTTAATTCCTTTTCTCTCTCGCTCAGTTGCTTTGTCTCGCTCATCTGCTTTTTTCTCTTGTAAAGTTTTTTCGTGAAACCATTTTCGTGGATTGCCACAGCAATACCTAGAACATAATGCCAAATTATCAGCCCATTTTTCTGCTCTTTGGCCAGCCCAAGGGTAAAGTTCTCGGGCACGTTTTTTCATCTTAGCTTTCGCAATACGACGTTCTGCTCGCTTCATAGTCAGCACCCTTTGATGGACATCTTACCATTCCCGGCTTTATGTGTCAATTTCTGACCAACTGAAATTCTAGTAACGCAACCTGTTTTAGGGGGTGTCTTTGGCTCTGGTTCGTCTACACATTTGCAGCCACAACCACCACATTGATTTTTACATTTATGCTTACCCTTAGACATTCCTGGTCCGCTCAAACCCGTTAAAGAAGCCGCCCCCATTATTCCTCCCTTATCTCAAAATCTGAATATAGTGTTCGTAACCCATTACACAATTCTTGAAAATCTCTTTCTACTATACACAAACTACCGCAGCTTTTATCATTAATAAAAACGCACACAGAAACATGGTTATTCAAATTGGTAGAAACGCTTAATTGAACCTTCATGCAAGTATATATGCTTGTAAAACCTGTTCAATATAATCAAACGTCTCTTGGGTATAATGTGGGGCACAGCCAACAAAGAAAACCTCTTCGGCAAATTTCTGTGCCACTGGATATTCTTTAAAATCTCCCAAATGACAAAACCCTGGTTGCTGCAAAATGTTATTAGCAAAAAAATTCCTCGTTTGAATGCCGCTTTTTTCCAAATGTGAAACCAATTTATTTTTTTGCCGAGAAATAAGAGGCACACAGAACCACGAAACATCTGCTTGTGGCAATACTTTGACATCACAAACTTCACAGTATTTTCTAAACAGATTTACAACAATCTCTTTATGTTTTTTTCTTTTGGCAATAATTTCATCGACTTTGTTGAGTTGCACCAATCCCAAAGCTCCCTGAAGGTCTAGAGGTTTTAAATTGTAACCAATTTCTGTATACACATATTTGTGATCTACTACACAATTGCAATTTGGAATCCATTCTTTGAATCTATTGCCGCATTTCCCGCAAGGTAAATAATTTTCCGTTCCTCTGCAAAAACAATCTCGTCCCCAATATGCAAACCTTCTGCATGCTTGAAGAATTTGAAAGTCATTTGTTGTGACCATTCCACCTTCCATTGTGCATATGTGATGAGAGGCGTAAAAAGAATAAGTAGATACAACAGCAAATTCTGCAAGGTGTTGCGTATTCCAAGTAGTTCCAAGAGAATCACAGCAATCTAAAATTAGTTTCAAGTTATGATCTCTGCATATTTGTCCCAATCTATCCATGTCGGGGGGGTTGCCAAACGCTGGGCTTAGGATAATGGCTCTTGTTTTGTTGGTAATATTTGCTTCGATTTTGCAGATATCAAAATTTAGACTATCGTACTCTGCATCAATAAACACGGGCTTCAAAT
The DNA here is from genome assembly GCA_023229365.1 of Pseudomonadota bacterium. Classification (NCBI taxonomy): domain Bacteria; kingdom Pseudomonadati; phylum Pseudomonadota; species Pseudomonadota bacterium. The sequence goes on from JALNZK010000010.1 coordinate 87,833, forward strand.
TGTTTTGTATGACAGGGGCAACCGTAGTCGGGAATTGAACCACCCCCATAATAATTTCATCACCATCTTTCCATTCAAAAATTTTCTTACAAGCGGATATAGCCACTAAATTAGCACTGCTGCCGCTATTGAGCATCAGTCCATATTTCTGTGAAAATTTTGCTGAAAATTTTTCCTCAAATTCTACAACAGTATCCCCAGATGACAGCCATTGGCTTGTTTTAATATTTTCAATAGCAGCTTCTTTTTCTCTATTGTCCCAGTAGGGCTCAGCGTATTTTATGTACATAAACTATAATAGGGTATGAATGTATTAATTACTGGTGGCTGTGGGTTTATTGCCAGAAATTTATGCTCTTACTTGAGTTACGACCACTTAGTATATGCTGAGGGTCGGCAAACACTGAATTTGCTTGATAAGTCACAATGTATAAATTTCTCTGAAAACCACCATATAGACACCATTATTCACGCCGCAATTGAGGATAAACAAAAAGGCTGGCCACATGGACATAGTGCATCTACGTTTTACAACAATATTTCTATGTTTGAAAATGCAATAACCTATATTCCTCATAAACTATTCATCAATATTGCGAGCGGAGCAGAGTTTGACAAAGAGCAAGAAATAGTTTGTGCAAAAGAAGAAGAAATTTACAAAAAATTTCCCAGAGATTTTTATGGATCGGCTAAAAACATCATAGCAAAACGTCTTAAAAACAATGGAATAAATCTTAGGTTGTTTAATTGCTTTGGGTTTGGCGAAGCCCCCAGAAGTCTTGTTATAAATGCGATCACAAAAGCAGAAAAAAATGAACCAATTCATTTATTAGACAAATGGATGGACTTCTTTTATATCGGGGATTTATGTCGTGTAGTAAATCATCTGTTGACAAAATCAAAAATAAAATCATCTGATATCAATTGTGTGTATTCACAAAAACACAAGTTGGTAGATGTTGTCAAAATAGTGCAAAAAACAATTGGAAAAGAAAATGAAATAAAAATAACTGAATATTCACCTTCTTATACAGGCAATGGAGATAAATTGGCTTTATTAAACTTGCCACTAATGGGATTAAACGAAGGTATAAAGGAAATGATACAAATTCGGGCGTGGAATCAACAAATGCAGGAAAAATAACATGATAACTGTAAGCGATTACATAGCAGAGTATTTGAAACAAGCAGGAATTACACACGTTTTTATGATTACTGGTGGTGGAGCCATGTATCTCAACAATTCATTTGGAAAGTATTTCAAACCAATATGTTTCCACAATGAACAAGGCTGCACCATAGCAGCAGAAGGATATGCAAGAATACACAATAAAATACCTGTGGTGAATGTCACAACAGGACCAGGGGGTAGCAACGCCATCACTGGTGTGTTGGGTGCTTGGACTGATTCTATACCAATGCTTGTGATTTCAGGACAAGTTAAATATAATCAAACAGCAAGATATGCAAAAAGTCTTGGCATAAATCTGAGGCAACTTGGCGATCAAGAATATGATATTGTAAGCATGGTGTCTCACATTACTAAATATGCAGAAATGGTAATTGATCCATATTCCATTAAATATCACCTTGATAAAGCACTCCATCTCGCCCGCACTGGACGACCTGGGCCTTGCTGGCTAGACATTCCTCTTGATGTGCAAAATGCAAAAATAGATGAAGATAAGCTGAGTGCATACATCGGCCATGTGTCTTCTTTTCCCAAAATAGACAAACCCACCATCACTCGTGTTTTGGATTGTGTCAAGAAAGCAAAAAGACCTGTTATTTTGGCGGGGCCGGGTATACATTTTTCTGGCTCTATTGATGTTTTCCATCAACTAATAGAAAAATTCAACATTCCTATTCTTACAGCTTTTAATGCTCACGACTTACTTGAGCACGACCACCCTCTTCGTGTGGGTCGTCCGGGCACCATTGGTGAACGAGGTGGAAACTTTATACTACAAAACGCAGACTTATTATTAGTGTTGGGTTGTAGATTAGACATACGGCAAATAGGATATAAATGGGAGGCATTTGCTGAAAAGTCCACAAAGATAGTTGTTGATATTGATGAAGCAGAATTAAAAAAACCCACCATATTTCCAGACATACCAATTCATGGAGATGTTAAAGACTTCATGGAACAAATGCTTTGTGAAGAGTGCAATATTGATAGAACCGAATGGATAGAGTGGTGTAAAGAAAAGTCGAAAAAATATCCAGTAGTTTTACCAGAACACAGACAAGTGTTGACATTGAGAAGCAAGCTACCGTTGGTCAATCCGTATGGATTTATGGAAGAAGTGGGAAAACAACTGCCAGAAAACCAAATTATGGTCTGTGGCAATGCCACGGCATGTATTATACCTTTTCAAGTCATACCGATGAAAAAAGGACAACGTATGTTTAGTAATTCAGGCATGGCGGCGATGGGTTGGGATATATCTGCTGCAATTGGTGCCCATTTTGCATCTGGGCAGAAGATAGTTTGTTTTGCTGGCGATGGTAGCATTCAAATGAACATACAAGAGCTTCAAACAATTAGACATCACAATTTGCCAATAAAAATATTTTTATTAAACAACGGCGGCTATCATTCGATACGACAGACCCAAACCAACAACAATTTTAATCCAGTGGGATTTGATAATACCAATGGCATAAGTTTTCCTTGCATGGAAAAAATAGCCTATGCATATGGAATCAGATATTTGAAGTGTGATAATTACCCAACAATCAAAGAAACTGTGGCGGCGACACTCTGCGAGGACGATCCCGTAATTTGCGAAATTGTCTTAGATGAAAGACAACCATTTTCTCCTAAAATAGCCGCCCGAAAAGCTGAGGATGGGTCGATGATTGCCTGTTCATTAGAAGATATGTGGCCATTCTTGGATCAAAAAGAATTAAAAGAAAATATGGTGAAATAATGCACATAGTAGACCATTGTGTTGTATGCAAGAATAAAAAAATAATTAAAACAAAATCAAAAATTTCTGATTTTATCGCATATTATCTTTTTAATGGCATAAAACCAGATTGTAAAACCATATACTGTCCAGAGTGTGGATATCGAGGATCAGACATACGATTTGATGAAGATGAGCTAAAGAGATATTATTGGGATTATAGAGGAGAATATTATGAGTTCGTCAGAAATCACATAGAGCCAAGCTACGAAAAAATTTCGAATCATATTGATGAGGAGGGGGAAATAACTTTTAGAAAAAATTACATGCGTAATTTTTTTGCAGGAGTGGTTGATTATACAAAAATAAAAACCACATTAGATTATGGAGGACACAAAGGACAATATATATTAGAAGAATTCTCAAATGCCCAACAATACATCTACGATATATCAAAAAATAATAATATAGACATAGATTCAATAGATAAAATAGACTTCATTATGATTTGCCATGTTTTGGAGCATGTGTCTTATCCAGACAATTTATTACAACACATCAGAACAATGTGTAAGGAAAACACCATTCTATATGCAGAGGTTCCATTATGCGACAATTGGAAAGACAATGCAAAGGCTGTTTCAGAACACATTAATTTTTTCAACACAAAGTGTTTTAAAAGATTGTTAAATTATAATGGGTTTGTGGTGACAAAAATAGAAACAACCTCCCGTTATTCCAGTTGGTTTGCACCATCTATAATTTGTTGTGCAAAAATATTGTCATAATAATAACACAGGATCACACCAAATAGCTTGGCACGAGTTATAGCTTCCAATTGTAACAACTACTAATTCCAACACATCAATGTTTTCTATCATTATTTGATAATCTTCCACCTGTCCTGCTGTTCGCATTGGTTGTGAACGCCAAACCAATTCTCCATCACACAAGATGCAAAACACCATTGTAGAATTGTATCCTTTAATGGTCTCCGAAATACCAACAGAACCTTTCAGTCCATGATATTTTTTTTCTAATTTATAAACCAATCTTGAGGCTGGTCCTACTATGCTCATGTTTGGCAAAATAGTACCAAAATCGGTTGGATGTGCCCAAAGTCCGTGCTGTACTTCTTGCCCCCTAAGCCTTGCTTTTGCCCACACACATGCTGCCGATGGCAGTAAAAAATCGCCCTCAGTCGGTTGTCCATTTTTCCACACAGTCACACCTTTTAAACTACAATAAAAGATGGCTTCGTGTGGTGTTAAATTTGCCAAAAATTCTTCTTTGTTGTACATTTTTTTTAAATTTTTTCTCTTCTGAAGATTTTTTAACGGATGTGCAATACTGGTTGGTATCGCAATCTCGCTTTCTGATATTTCGGGAGTAAATCGCACTGCGTATTTTGTGTCTTCGCCTAAATTACCTATGCGTCCAAAAACTGCTGCTGCCGTTGGATAGATTATTTCCTCTACCGCATAATGAGAAAAATTAGGGAAAAAACCACCTTGATATTCTTTTGTTGCTTCTAAAACCTTGGTAAAAAAATCCATTTTCATCAAGCCACTAATACAATTGTGTGAATAAAAATGAACAGCCCCTAACATATAGTAAACAGGCAATTGTTTGTTAAAAATCTTTTCGGGCAGCCATTGATCTCCTTGCTTTCCTGCTCGTTGACAAAACCCCAAATCAGCATAATCACACTTAGTGCTCAAATCCTCTTTAAACAAATCGTTCAAATACAAAACATCAGATTCGATATAATTATACCAATCTGCTTCTGGATATTTAGCATATGCGTAATTTAAACCAATAGCAATGTTTTTATAAGGACTACGCTTGCAATTATGATAAACCCCCTTTAAAAGTTCTGTGTTTTCCGGGCATTTGAAATTATGAAATAGCTGCCACCCTGCTGCATCAATAACCACGATAATCTTGTCAGTAACCCATTTTCTTACAGAATCAATTGTGTTTTCCAATAAAGGCGGATCATTGTGAGCATTAATAATTGTGACGATATTCATTTTTACTATTATATATTAGTATGAAAATCCTTATCATTACTTACTACAGAGACAATCATGCGGAACTTGCCGCACTCACCAATAAAAATAAAATTGACTACTGTAATTATCGCAATACATTAGGACATTCTTATACATTTTTTCCCTGGGAAGGGTTTTACAAGGGAGTTGTTGAATATGCTGGCTACTATAAAATAAAATTAATGAAATACTTGCTAAAAAACACCAATTACGATGTTATTTTTTATCAAGATACAGATACACTTATAATGAATTTCACGATTGCTATAGAAAGCCTTTTTGACGAAGATCATTCATTTTTTCCTGTCTTAGAACAATCCAATTTAATCAATGCTGGAAACTTTATTCTCAAAAACAATGATGATGGAAGAAAATTTATTGATTTTTTAGATGGCGAAATGATCCACTGGGCAAAGCCTGTCAAGAACAAATTTCAAGAACAGGGAATGCTAAGATACTATTGTACACAAGATGAATGGAAATCAATAGTAAAAATTATGCCACAAAGGGCATTTAATTCATACATTCCACAAGGAGTATTAGACTGTCGTGGGGTGACCAAAGGAGATATTTTCCAGAAAGGTGATTTCTTGCTACATTTTGCCACACATACATTATGGGGACACAACATATTGAAAAAAAGGATAGAACTCGTCAACTACTATCAAAAAGATATCATTTATTCTAGAAAGCTATTTATTTAATACAATATCTTCGCAAATTTTTACAAACTCCTTGGTTTGCACAACACTTTCTTCTTCTAAAGCTTTCATATGACCTTTGACTAAATGCATGGTTTTCTTCGCCCACTCTATTTCTTTTTCACTTGTTCCCAGTGCCACGCCATATTTGTACATTTCTGGTTTTTTATATGCCATATGTGTAGTCTTCGCAGTCCTATGCTCAGGGGATACAACGCCATCCACTGGCAAAACCACAATGGGCACACAACCACACATTGCCGCTTGTACTGGCAAACAGGAATAATGATCGTAACAAATAAACTTCTTTGTAGTATTAAATATCTGGCATAGAATTTGATTGTCTTGATATCCGTCAATACAAATGGCATTTTGACAATGTTTATCAAGGCTTTTATACCATCCCTTCCTAACTATCATACATTCTCCTTCTCTTTTCAAACCTTTATCATAAAACACATCACCCGATAAATCCACGGACGATAAACTCCCCAATGGTTTTCTATTACCGCCATCTATGTTTATTTCATAGTCGTCAGACCAATTGAAAACAATATCAGTTTCGCACAGAGAAACATTTATGTTATGATAAACAAACCATCTGACAAAGTATTTGGCACCATTGGGCGGGCATCCTCCCCATAATGGTTGCATAGGTTCAGGATAAATAAACACCGAGTTATCAGGCGTAATGGGAGGAATAGATGGAATATAACAAACATCTCCTGGTTGAGCGTCAAAATGCCACCCATGCGGAACAAGCAGTGCTTTAGAATGTGGCTTCATACTCGTTCCCCACCCATATGCTCTTTCCCCAAGAACAGCCAAATTATCAACCAATTTATTTAAAGCAACTACCAAACCTACTGTTTCGGTCCAAGGTAGCAACCATACAAAATAATTTAACTTGCCTGCCATTATTTTTTTAAATTCACATAGACTGGACTGCTATTATATAAAACATCTTGAAAAATACTGCACAATTCTTCTTTGCTGTCTGGATGATAAGTTATTATATTGGAAAAACACTTCATAATCACTAAATCATCCTCTGCGTGGTGGCTAAATCCTTCGTTTTCATAGTCTTTGTTTCTGCCCGAGCCCACTAATTTAACAGCTATTTTTTCGCAATTGAGATAATTTCTAATAAACTCAAATGGTCGATATAGTAAAAAAGGAGTAATAGAATAACACACTGGAATATGTCCTGCCAAAGCTAATCCAATACCCATTCCTACCATTAACTGTTCTGCTGCTCCACAATTGTAAAAACGACCTGGAAATTCTTGTTGAACAGTATCCCATAACCCAAAACCCAAATCGGCAGTTATAACAACGATCCTGTCATTTATTTTCATTTCTTCTAACAGAAGATTAGCGAATGTTCTTCTCATAAGAAACTTTTTCTTCCTTATTCATCTTTGTATAATGAGCACCTATTGTATTGGGGAAAGGATCATTAGAGGTTAAATATATCTTAATTTTTGGATAAAACAGCATTAGTTTTTCTGACAACTGTTTTCTGTTGACTTCTTTATAGGCAGCGAAACCATTCATATTCACACATACTTCGATGGGTATATTGTGCTCCTCTATAAAAGACAAACTTTCCCAAACACTGCCCTCGGCACATTCTCCATCAGAAATTATACAATGCGTTGATCTACCAGCTATTGCATAACCAATAGCAATGGGCAACCCACAACCCAAACTACCCGTAGAACAGTAAATTTTATTTTCTGGATCGTAACATGGGTGAATGCCGTGCTTAAGCAACAAACTCTCTGCATTGATTCCGAAAAAATGTTCTATTGTGCAGTATAGTGCCAATCCAGCATGTCCATTAGATAGAATTACAACATCATTGGGGTGTTTGCTGTAAATATCCCAAAGAATTTCCACACAAGAAAGACAGCTACTAATATGGCACAAACTATGTTTTAAACTAAGGTCCAATATACGTTTTTTTATTGTTATCATCTATACTATCAAAGTATCCTCTAATTTATTGTGACAACATATCTATCCCCTTTTCTAGAGAAACAGTTTGTCGCCACCCTAAACCCAAAAGTCTGGTTATATCTGCACATAAATAATCAAGCTCCACTGCTCTTTGCTTTCTTTTGCCAAATTGCAAAACAGCATTTGGGCTAATTTTATCCCTAATCATTTTGGCAACATGCTGGGTAAGAACTGTGTGCCCGGAACCCACATTAAATATGCCCTCTTCTTCACTAAATGATATCGCTCTAATGGCCTCGGCGGCATCCGTTACATACAAATAATCCCAAGGTATGTTTTGATCTGTAAGCTCTGGATCGTGATGCAGCTTTAATTCTCTCACTAAGTAAGGAATGTAATTATTTTCTTTGTCACCAGGACCATAAATGCTAAACAGCCTAATCCAAACGAAACTAATACCGTGCTTTTGAGACAACAATTCAAGTTGTTTTCTTGTCTCGATCTTATAAGAAGCATAAGGATTGGTTGGACAATTTATTTCTATTTGACTACCTATGCCCACCCAACGTTTGCATGAAGAAGAGCAAATGTCAAATAGGTTTTTATTGAACACAAGGTTCTTGGCTTGCAGGTCGGAGTCATTCCTTAGGTTGCTGAACACGCCCTCCCAAGCAAGATTAATAACCATTTCTGGGGAGAATTGTTTTACTTCATGTAAATTATTTCTACTTAAACAAAAAACATCGTGTGAATTTAGTGTAGGAAGGACATGTTTGCCCACAAATCCATTGGTCCCAGTTAATAATATTTTCATAATTTGTCAATCGTAATTGTCAAACATATATATGTGTCAGATATTAAGGAAGCTATATGATAATTAAAACAGCCAGCGGAAAAGAATATAATTTAGATTTTGAACCAATTTTAACGCTGATGTCCAATCCCGCCAATTACACAGAATTTATTATCAATCAAATAAACAGCGGATATTACAATATGCAAAAGTGTGGTGTTGTTGTGGACGCCGGGGCCAATGTGGGGCTTTTTTCAATCTATGCTTCTACAATAGCAGATGTAGTATATGCCATTGAGCCAACACCAGAACATTTTTGTAATTTATGTGCCATTATCAATCACTTGGAGATAACCAATGTCATTCCCATTCAACTCGCATTATGGCAAACAAGTGGTGATGTGAAATTTAATTTATATAATGGCGGAAACACCACCATGAATAGCGTAGCCCCTAATGGCGAAATTACTGTTGCCGCATTGACTGTCGAGGATTTTTTTAACAGGATTCAAATTGATAAGGCAGATTACTTTAAATGCGATATAGAAGGCGGCGAACATTTTATAGATTTCGCCCCAGTTGCTAAAAAAATTGAACAATTGTTTATTGAAGTTCACGATACCACTGGTATCGGACTTTCGGAAACTGCCAATAATTTCGAACCAAAGTTAAAAAATCTGTGGAAAAATGTTGTCAGGCTAAGTGAGGATGCCATTGTGGCATTTCACGACAAATAATTTGTTTGTAACCACCAATCCATTTTATAATCACCTTGGTTACTGTTGGAAAAATCTAAGCCAGCAATAGGATATGCTTCTGTTTCCAGATTAAACGGTCCAAATTTATTGTTTATAAACGAGATTTCCAAAGCATGTGGTAATCCATCTTCTGTAACTCCTCCAAAATCATTCCCATGCATATGAAATATGGTAAAATATTCCAACAATCTACCAATTATTGGTATTTTCATTGGGTCATTATCATGCATATTATGAAATTCAACAACCATTTGATTGATGTGAGAAAACACAGAAGCATCACAGTCTCGCAAACCAAACCATTCATGCCCTTCAACATCTATTTTTAACGTAATATTGTCACTTCCAGCCAAGTGTTTTGAAAACTGGGCATCGAATGGTATGGCGGCAAAATGCCGTAATTTATTGCTGTGATAAACAATTGCAGGGTCATGTGCGGCGACAAAAGGCCGCAACTTACAATCGCCATAAGTAATGGTAGGATCATGCATCAAGACAAGCATGCCTTTAGCTTCACAAACTCTTTCAAAACTATCATCATCACCAATTCCATAGGAAAATACCACATCACCCAACAATTCTTCTAATAAAATATAGCCACCATCGCATTGTCTGCCCAGTCTTATTTTTTTATAAGGCGTTTTGTGGGGAGCCAACATTTGTTTCATTGATTTCATTTAATCATTTGTCCTTGAACACGTTCTGATTTTAAAATATCTATTCTGTGAAATACATCACATGCTGGCAAATGTAATAAAAAATCTCCACGTTGGAAGTTTCCAGGCTCATAAGTACGACCATACAAATCCTCAAAGTAAGAATTAAACCTGCGTTGTTCCACCACAGCAATTTCAGGACATCGATAACTCATATCTTCTATCATTTGTGATTCAAACCAATGATGATTGGTATATACAGGAATTAAATCCACCATTTCGCTCAACAATTTCCAGCCCATAGCATTATTGGCTATGATAAAACTACCAGCATTCGTAATATTACAATCTCTTCCGATCCACAACCCATGTGAATCATCAACTAAATCCTCAATTTTTGTATTAAAATTCATAATATAACTATCGCTATCCTGCCAATGAATTAAATCGTACCCAGGCAACATGTGCCTAAGTAAAGGGATTTTTTGCAATCCTATATGAAGCGAATTGTACATGCCATAATAGCATACAAAATTATAGCCATGCCGATCACAATATTCCATTTTATTGTCATTTGTAATACGAGTTAATGGCAAATAGTTATATAAAGTGTGAGTAAGGATGAGAATTTTCATTTAATTATTTGTCCTTGAACACGTTCTGATTTTATAATATCTATCCTGTGTTGCACTTCTAATGTGGCCAAATGCAACAAAAAATCTCCACGTTGAAATCTCTCCAACTCATTGTCTCTTTCATATAAATCCTCAAAATATGAGTTAAACCTACGATTCTCTACCACAGCAATTTCAGGACATCGATAACTCATATCTTCTATCATTTGTGATTCAAATAAATAATGCCAATTGTATGCTGGAGCCAAGACCTCCATTTCGTTTAACACCTTCCATCCCATAGCATTATTGGCAACAATAAAGCTACCGCCACTTGTGAGATTACAATCCCTTCCGACCCACAACCCATGTGAATCATCAACTAAATCCTCAATTTTTGTATTAAAATTCATAATATAACTATCAATATCCTGCCAATGGATTAAATCGTACCCAGGTAACATGTGTTGCATCAGAAAAGATTTCTGTAATCCAATAGCAAGCTCATTATAAAGCCCATAAAAACACATAAAACTATAGCCATGCCGATCACAATATTCCATTTTATTTTCATTTGTAATACGAGCCAAAGGCAAATAATTGTTTAAAGTTTGAGTGAGGATAAGAACTCGCATACTGACCCTTTTTGATAATTTTTAATGTCACATCTAGTGATGGGTAATTTTGTAAACATTGGTGCTGTAAAATCTTTTTCCAACAACATAATTCGTTCAGGAGGCAACAAAGCCAATGCTGTGTGAAAATTTCCAGAAACAACACCTATAAAAGCACAACTATTTTTTATCAATCCTGCCAAAGATGAAATACGTGGCTTACATCCTCTTACAGTAGCAGTAACAAAATCAAACTTCTTGTTTACTGGATTGTGATATATGTGTTCAAAATGACTTTCTATGGGAATATATCCAGCCTCTATAACCTCTTGCCAAATTGCACTAGCGGTGGATTCATCAGCATTACAGGCACCGGGAAGACAGGTAATATTAAAATGTAATGACACCAATCTATTGGTTATCATCATGTAGGGAGCAACGTTTCCACAAACTGGTTCTATACCAAGCTCATGAATACAACACCACTCTCCCTTGGTGTATATGTCCTGTGATTCAGACATCTGAAAATCTATTTTACACATCACTTCATGAGGTAAAGACAATAATTCTTCATCACTTAAACGAAGAGCGTCAGGACACACCTCTTCTTGACCAAGCTCCTTGGCAATCGCTAAATTAAAAAACACACCCGGATTCTTTTCTTTTAATACACGAAAAGGCTCTAAAAACATTAAAAGATCACCAAGTCCGTGTCTAAAAACAACCAACACGCTTTTGTAATTATTTTGCTTAATAAAAGCATCCAGTTTAATTTCTTCGTGCAATGGCTTATAAATCTTCATGGTTATTTTCACAAGTATATACAAGATTATTCATATACTTTTCAATAATCCTGCAAACCTCCTCCACCGATATCATATCTAAACATTTAGGAATAATCTGTCCAGACTCAGATTTAACTGGGTGTAGGCATAACTCTTGATCTTTAGAGTCCCCATCTCCCAAAGGAACTATTCTAGATTTCCAACATCCTCCTAAATCACAACAATCTAACATGCCACAAGTATGTAAATAGTGTTGATTTGCCCCTTGTTGCCAATGATTGGGCTCCCTACCACCAGCTATAACAATGGAAGCCCTAGATTTCCGATTAAAGCGTGGATGGGGTGGTATAGCATAAGATAAATGATGCGGCAGAGAAACCGGGGTAATAACACCAAATGCGTTATAAACCAACCTGATTAATTGCCGAAGATCAGTTTTGCCAACTAAATCTATAAGATTATTACCAGTCAATTTTGGATGCATGTGCTCTTTTGCTCCAATTTGCACAAAAGTAATATCAGGAAAATTGTCTATTATTTGTTGAAATCTGGTATATTCCCAAGCCTTCGCCGTAAAATCAAATTTATGTCCAGCATCTACTACCCAAAAAGGAACATCTTTGCCCAAAATTTCTCTTACTGCGGAGTACCAACCCTTTTCCTCCTCTCTAATATAAATAGCACCCGACCATTCTGTTGGCCTTAGGCTAATCTTAAGTTTTTCCTCTAAGTCATATATAAAGCTGTTGACAAAAGTGTATGTTTTTTGATTGCTTTGATGAATAGTATTATATTCTGCTTTAATGACTGTCACAGATGAATCGTCGGCTTTTAATTCCCAACAAACATGCGGGTTGCCTTCAAATATTGCACCACAACAAACATCCACACCTGTTATATATCTGCCAGGGTATTGTTCATGCAGAGCTTTAACAGCATACGACATCATCACTATATCCCCAGGAGATTGATGATTCTTCAAAATAATTTTTTGAGGTTGCAATTTTTGGGGCTGCAATTTGATTTCTGGCATCAATTCTATCAATTTCGCCTGCCGTGGGGCTGCTGGTGGTCGTGCCGGTGGTTTTTGTTTCTTCATTTTTCCCATTTATCATAACTGAGTAAAATCCATGAAAATCGCACCATTCTATCTGTTTTTATTTCCCTGTTTATGGACTACCGCTAATAAATAGGTCTATTAGGTAAACATTAATGGCTTTCACTATAACTTTAGATTGGGAGGGAGGAGATGCAGCGGCTTGTTTGCAGGCCGGTTGTGCAGAATTCATGCAAGATTGCATTGATATCTGTTGCCCTTGTGAATCTTCAAGCAGTTCAAGCTCAAGTTCAAGTTCAAGTTCAAGCAGTGTAATAATCTCAAGCTCATCAAGCTCATCAAGCTCAAGCTCATCAAGCAGTGAATCAACTTCTAGCGGCAGTGACGTAACAAGTTCAAGCTCATCAAGCTCATCAAGCTCAGGCTCATCAAGCAGTGAATCAACTTCTAGCGGCAGTGACGTAACAAGCTCAAGCTCAAGCTCAAGCTCATCAAGCTCAGGCTCATCAAGCAGTGAATCAACTTCTAGCGGCAGTGACGTAACAAGCTCAAGCTCAAGCTCAAGCTCAAGCTCAAGCTCAGGCTCAGGCTCAAGCAGTGACTCAAGCTCTTCAAGCTCTTCAAGAAGAAGCTCAAGCTCAAGCAGTGACTCAAGCTCTTCAAGCTCTTCAAGAAGCTCAAGCTCAAGCTCAAGCGAATCAATAGACTCTGATAGCTCCGACTCTGATAGCTCGGATAGCTCGGATAGCTCTGATTCTGATAGCTTAAGCTCATCGTCGTCAAGCTCATCGTCGTCAAGCTCATCGTCAAGCTCATCAAGGTCAAGTAGTTCAATCAGCGAATCAAGTTCAAGTTCAAGTTCAAGTTCAAGTTCAAGTTCAAGTTCAAGTTCAAGTTCAAGCTCCAGTTCCAGTTCAAGTTCAAAGAGTTCAAGCTCAAAGAGTTCAAGCTCATCAAGCGAATCAATGGACTCTGATAGTTCTGATAGTTCTGACAGCGATAGTTCTGAAAGTTCTGATAGTTCTGAAAGTTCTGATAGTTCTGAAAGTTCTGATAGTTCAAGTTCAAGTTCAAGTTCAAGTTCAAGTTCAAGTTCAAGTTCAAGTTCAAGTTCAAGTTCAAGTTCAAGTTCAAGTTCAAGTTCAAGTTAAAGTTCAAGTTCAAGTTC